>CALFOF010000077.1 GCA_937919075.1 uncultured Cyanobium sp.
CAACGAGACGCCACGTCCATGGCGGAGACCAGCGGGGACCGCACCCCCTTTCCGAATCCAGCTGACGCCGGTGGAGGCAACACCGCCCCGTGGCCCCCCCCCCATCCCGTGGTGATCGTCGGGGGCGGCTTCGGTGGCCTGTATGTGGCGCTGGCTCTGTCCACCCGACGGGATCCGCCACCGGTGCTACTCGTCGAGCCGAACGAGCGGTTCGTATTTTTGCCGCTCCTCTACGAGCTTCTCTCCGATGAGCTGCGCCCCTGGGAAGTGGCGCCGCGCTACGCCAGCCTGCTGGCCAGCCGCGGCATCGCCTGGCTGCGCGACCGGGTGGCGAGCATCGATGCCGCCGCCGGCACCGTGACCACCACCCAGGGGCGTTGCCTGCCCTATTCCCGGCTCGTGGTGGCCACCGGCAGCCGCGCCAATGATTTCGGCATTCCCGGCGTGGGCGAGCATGCCCTGCAGTTCCGCAGCCTGGAGGATGTGGAACGCCTTCAATCCCTGGTGCAGCAGCTCAAGGCGCAGCAGCGGCCGCTGCAACGCCTGGCGATCGTGGGTGCTGGAGCCAGCGGCGTGGAACTGGCCTGCAAGCTGGCCGACCTGCTGCAGGGCCACGCCGTGCTGGAGCTGGTGGAGCAAGGCGCCGAGCTGCTGCCGGAGGCGCGTGCCTTCAACCGGGAGCAGGCCAGGGCCGCCCTGCTGCGTCGGGATGTACGGCTGCGCACCCATACCCGGGTGGAAGCGGTGGAGGCCGGCCGGGTCACGCTGCGGCATGAACCGGCCGGCGGGGGCGCCGCCAACACCGAGCATCTCAGCGTTGATGGTGTGGTCTGGACCGCCGGGGTGACGGTGGTCGCGCCAGCGATCACACCCGTTGCCGCCATCGACCGCCGCGGCCGTCTGCTCTGCCACCCCGATCTGTCGTTGGTGCAGCACCCCAATCTCTATGCCCTCGGCGATGTGGCCCATGTGGCCGATGCCGATGGCGAGCCCCTGCCCGGCACGGCCCAGGTGGCCTTCCAGCAGGCCGACAACCTGGCCGACAACCTGATCCGCAGCCTGGCCGGCGAGCCCACCACCCCCTTTCGCTGGAACGATCTCGGCGAAATGATCAGCCTCGGCATCGGCGAGGCCAGCCTCACCGGGCTGGGGCTCACCCTGGCCGGATCCGCTGCCTACCGCCTCCGCCAGCTCACCTATCTGGGCCGTCTGCCGGGGCTGCCCCACCAGCTGCGCGTGGCCGCCGGCTGGCTTTCAGGCCTGGGCCGCCCCCTCTTCGCCACCGGCGAACCCGCCCGCACGCCGCCGCCCCGGCCCTGAACGCCGTCGCCGCCACAGAGGCTTGGCCGGCCCCCAAAGGGCTGCTGCTCGATGCGATGGGCACCTTGATCGGCCTGCGGGAATCAGTCGGCACCACCTATGCGGCCGCCGCTGCCGGCCATGGGATCACGCTGAGTGCAGCCGCCATCGACCAGGCCTTTCCGGCCGTGCTGCGCCAGGCCCCGCCCCTGGCGTTCCCAGGCCTGCAACTGCAGGAGCTGGAGCAGGCCGAACGGCAGTGGTGGGGCGAGCGGATCGATGCCGCCTTGCTGGCCGCCGGCGGCGCCCCTGCCCCCGCCGCCCTGCAGGAGGAGCTGTATCTCCGCTTTGCCGATCCAGCGCTGTGGCGCGTGCTTCCCGGGGTGAGCACTGCCCTTGGACACTGGGCGGCACTGGGGCTCCAGCTGGCAGTGGTGAGCAATTTCGACGGTCGTCTGCACGGGCTGCTCAGCGGGCTGGGCCTGGCGGAGCATCTCCAGGCGGTGATCGTCTCCAGCGCCGCCGGGGCCGCCAAACCCGACCCCCTGCCCTTCCGGTTGGCGCTGACGGCCCTGGGCCTCGGAGCCGCTGACGTGTGGCACGTGGGGGACAGCCCGGAGGATGCTGAAGGGGCGGCCGCCGCCGGTGTGCGTTGCCTGCGGATCCAACGCCCCTGACCCGATGCACCCGCGCCCTTGAAACAAGCTGTGCTGCTGGGACGCGTCAACGGTCTGCGCCCCGCCCAGAAACGCCGCCTGGAGCGGCTGTCCCACCGCCGCCACCCCGAAGGCGGCGGCGCGGAGCTGCTCTGCCTGCAGCGGCTGGCCGCCGAGGCCCGTGAGCTGGAGCTGCCACTGAGCCTGGTGGTCGATGGCCGCGGCCTCACCCGGCTGCTGTGGGTGGGGCCGCTGGAGCAATCGGGCCGCCTGATCGAGCGGCTGCCCGGCAGCGAGCGGCGCCAGGGGAGCGATCTGCGCCTGATCACCTGCGTGGGCCGCAAGCCCGCTCTCGAACCGCTGGCCAGCGAAGCGCTGGTGGGGCTTGATCTGGAGCCCCTGGTGTGGCTCCGCTACCCCGACAAGGCCGCCGCGTGGGGACGCTGGGCGGCTGCGGCCTACACCATCAGCCAGGAGGAGGGGCGCCCCTGGGCCCTGCATCGGGAGGCCGATCTGGCCGAGCTCTGCGAGGCCGAGGCCTCGCCGGCACCAGCGGAGGCTGCGGCCGACAACGCACGGCTGGCGCCCCAGGCGGGCCCCGAACGGGTGCTGTTGCTGGCCCTGATCGGTGAGGACAGCACCACCAGCGAGCGCGACATCGCCGAACTCGAAGGGCTGGTGCGCAGCGCCGGCGCCGTGCCGGTGGGCCTGATCCAGCAGAAACGCCAGGGGGCTGCGGCCCAGGCGTTCTGGGGAGACGGGAAACTGCGCGAGGCGGCGCTGGAGGCCCGGCGGCTGGGAGCCACCCTGGTGGTGACCGATCGGGACCTCACGCCGGTGCAGGCCCGCAACATGGAGCGGCTGGTGGACCTGCCGATCAGCGACCGCACCGAACTGATTCTTGACATCTTTGCCCAGCGAGCTGCCAGCGGCGCCGGACGTCTGCAGGTGGAGCTGGCCCAGCTGCGCTACCGGCTGCCACGGCTCAGCGGCCGCGGCCAGAGCCTCTCGCGCCAGGGGGGCGGCATCGGCACCCGAGGCCCGGGGGAAACCCAGCTGGAGAAAGACCGGCGGGCCATTGCCCGCCGCCTCGACCGCCTGCAACGGGAGGTCCAACGGCTCGGAGAGCACCGGGCTCGCCTGCGCGAGGGACGCCAGGGCGTGAAGCGCCTGGCCCTGGTGGGGTACACCAACGCCGGCAAGAGCTCCCTGCTCAATGCCCTTACCCGCCCGGCGGCGGGTGAGGAGGTGCTGGCCGAGAACAAGCTGTTCGCCACCCTCGATCCCACCACCCGGCGGCTGGACCTGCCGGATGGGCAGGGAGGGCTGGTGCGGATGTTGATCACCGACACGGTGGGATTCATCCGCGAATTGCCGCTGCCCCTGGTGGAGGCGTTCCGGTCCACGCTGGAGGAAACCCTCGACGCAGACGGGTTGCTGATCGTGGTGGATCTTGCTGATCCTGCCTGGCCTGTGCAGCTCAAGGCCGTACACACCATCCTCGATTCCCTCGGCAGCCATGCCCCCCGCCGCCTGGTGGCCAACCAGATTGATCGTTGCCCTGCCGGCGCCCTTGATCAGGCCCGATCTTTCGACGCTGATGTGGTGTTTGTTTCCGCAACGGCAGGGTTGGGCTTGCAGCACTTGGGTGACGTCCTGCAAGATTGGCCACAATCTGCGTAGGGATTACGTCCATGGATGCTCTGCTCCAGGCCGCCCTCCAGCCCCAGGCCCTGATCACTCTGGTCACAATGGCCGGCTCGATCGTTCTGTTCGTGACCGGTTGGTTGGCCCCTGAAGTCACTGGCCTGCTGGTGGCTGGTCTGCTGATGGCCACCGGTGTGCTTAACCCTTCCGAAGCACTGGAAGGCTTCGGAAGTTCGGGTCTGATCACCGTGCTCGGCATGTTTGCGCTTTCGGCCGGTCTGTTTCGCTCCGGCGGCCTCGATCGGCTGAGGGGCATGATCGGCTCCGATGCGGTGCGCACCCCGAAGCGGATGATCATTCTGCTCACCACCTTGGTGGCACCGATCTCTTCCTTCGTGCCGAACACCCCGATCGTGGCCTCCTTGCTGCCCGTGGTCGAGGGCTGGTGCCACCGCCGCCACATCCCGCCCTCGAAGGTGCTGCTGCCGCTGTCATTCGCCACGGTTCTGGGCGGCACGTTGACGCTGATCGGCAGTTCGGTGAACCTGCTGGCCAGCGAAGTCAGCGGCAAGCTGGGCTACGGCACCTTCGACCTGTTCAGCTTCACACCGATCGGGATCGGGGTGTGGCTGGCAGGCAGCCTGGTGATGGTGCTGCTCTCCGACCGCTTTCTGCCGGATCGCGGCAGCGACGATCATGATCTGACCCGCAGCTTCAGCGGCAGCGGCTATCTCACCGAGGTGATGATCCCGGCGGGCTCCGAGCTGGTGGGCCAATCCCTGCACGGCACACGTCTGCAGCGTCGTTTCGATGTCGACGTGCTTGAGCTCCATCGCGAAGAAGAGCGCTTCACCCCACCGCTGGCCGATCGCATCCTGCAGAAGGGTGATCGCTTGGTGCTGCGCTGCACCCGTGAAGACTTGCTGAGGATGCAGCAAGACCACACCATCGTGCTTGCGCCTGTGCCCGAATCAGGAGCCGCCGAGGTGGCTTCCCAGACGGTGGCCAACCTGCGGATGGTGGAGGTGCTGCTGCCGGCGGGCTCGACCCTGGCCGGGGAAAGCTTGAGGGATATGCGTTTCCGCCAGCGTTATAACGCAACAGTTCTAGCCCTGCGCCGTGGCAATGCAGTGTTGCGAGAGCGGCTCGGCAGAGCGACCCTAAGAGAGGGCGACGTGCTGCTGCTGCAAGGACCCCAGGATGCCATCCGCGGACTCCAGGCCAGCAATGACCTGGTGGTCCTCGAGCAAATCGAAGACGATCTGCCCACCGTGAGCCGCAAGGGAATCGCCGTGGTCATTTTTATGCTGGTGATCCTGCTGCCCAGCTTCAAGGTGTTGCCCCTGGTGGCGGCCGTGCTCCTGGGCACTGTGGCGATGGTGGCCACCGGTTGCCTCCGCACCGGCGAACTGCTGCGCTCGATCCGCTTGGATGTGATCCTCCTACTGGGATCGCTGGCGAGCTTCAGTGTTGCGCTGGAGAAAACCGGGCTAGCCGAAGCCATGGCCAAGTCCCTACTCAGCGCTCTTCTGCAGTGGCCTACCTACTGGGCCCTCGCAGCGATTTTCCTGTTCACCACCCTGCTCACAGAGGTGATGAGCAACGCAGCCACGGTGGCGATCGTGATTCCAATCGCGGCCCAGGTCGCCATCGGCCTGGGCATGCCGCCGATGGCCTTCATCTTCACGGTGCTGTTCGGCGCCAGCCAGAGCTTCCTCAGCCCGGTGGGCTATCAGACGAACCTGATGGTGTTAGGACCGGGGCGCTATCGCTTTCTCGATGTGGCCCGCTACGGATTTCCGCTCACCGTGGTGATGACCCTGCTGGTGCCATGGCTGGTCTGCAGACAGTTCGGGATTTAGGCCCTTTGGTGCCTAACCTGTACCAGGCACAGGATGCGGAGGCGGCGGCGCG
>CALFOF010000078.1 GCA_937919075.1 uncultured Cyanobium sp.
TGGCAACAATGACGCGTGCCGCCGTGGGGCAAGGGGGCATGAAGATCGGGGCACTGGCGTCGCGCAGTGGCGTGCCGGTGAAAACCCTGCGTTATTACGAAGATCTGGGCCTGCTGCCGGCGATCGGCCGCAGCGAGGGCGGCTATCGCCTGTTCGATGAACACAGCCTGCGGCGCCTGGAGTTCATCCGCCGGCTGAAAACGCTGGGGTTGTCGCTGGAGGAAATCCAGGCCTGCCTCGCCGTGCACGACGCCGGCGCACTGCCCTGCGACAGCATCCAGGCCCAGCTGCTGAATCAGATCGAGCGGATCGATCACCAGATCCGCGATCTGCGCCACCTCAAGACGGAGCTCAAGGAGTTGTTAGCCCGCTGGCAGCAGAATCCTGTCGATGACGGCAGTGAGATCTGCCCGAACCTGCACATCTAGGCAGCTACCACGATCAGGTGATGGACGGTCAGGTGATGCCGGAGCATCAGGTGGTGCCGGTGGCTCGGTAGGGAAACAGCCAGCGGCTGCGGTTGGCAACCGCCACCAGAGCCAGCATCACCGGCACCTCCACCAGCACCCCCACCACCGTGGCCAGGGCGGCACCGGAGCGCACGCCGAACAAGCTGATGGCCACAGCCACCGCCAGTTCAAAGAAGTTGGAGGCACCGATCAAGGCCCCCGGGGCGGCCAGGTCGTGAGGCTGGCGCCACTGGCGCATCCACAGGGCGGTGAGGGCGAAGATCAGCTCCGTCTGCAGGATCAACGGGATCGCCACCAGCACGATCAACGCCGGGTTGGCCAGGATCGTGGTGGCCTGGAAACCGAACAGCAGCACCACCGTGCCCAGCAGCGCCACGATCGACCAGGGCTTGAGCCGTGCCTCCAGCCGCTGAATCACCCGGTCGCTGGCGATCCAGCGGCGCGTGAGCCAGCCGGCCACCAGGGGGATCACCACAAACAGTGCCACCGACAGCTGCAGGGTGTCCCAGGGGACCGCCACCTGGCTCACCCCCAGCAGCAGCCCGGCGATCGGCGCATAGGCCAGCACCATCACCAGGTCGTTGGCCGCAACCTGAACCACGGTGTAGGTGGCGTTGCCGCGGCAGAGCTGGCTCCACACAAACACCATGGCGGTGCAGGGCGCCACGCCCAGCAGGATCATGCCCGCCACCAACTGATCGGCCATGGCCGCGGGAATCCAGGCGGCGTAAAGGCCGCGAATGAACCACCAGGCGAGCAGCGCCATCGTGAACGGCTTCACAAGCCAGTTCATCGCCAGGGTGACAATCAACGCCTGCGGCTCGCCGCGAATGCGGCCGACGGCGGAGAAATCCACCGCCAGCATCATCGGAAAAATCATCATCCAGATCAGCACCGCGATCACGAGGTTGATGCGCGCCACTTCCACCGCCGCCAAAGCGGTGAACAACCCCGGCAGCCATTGGCCCAGCACGATTCCGGCAGCGATGGCCAGCGCCACCCACACACTCAGCCAACGTTCAAAGATGCCCATGGATCAGCAGCAGGGGGAAGCGGGGGTGTGGCAGGTGCTGGAGAGATCTGCGAGCCAATCACGCAACTGTTCGATCGCTTCGGGGCGCAGGCGGTAGTAGATCCAGCGGCCTTCATGACGATCGGCCAGCAGCCCGGCCTCCTTGAGCACCTTGAGGTGAAAGGAGAGCTTCGATTGCGCCAGGTCCAGGTCGGTGGTGAGATCACAGACGCAGCGCTCGCCGCCGCCGAGGGCCTCAATCACCCGAAGCCGCAGCGGATCGGCGAGGGCCTTGAGCAGCGCTCGGGCCTGTTCGGCCTGCATTGACGGACTGGTCACGCCCATGTGATCAGCAACACATCGTCCATCAACTCTAGTTGATCTATGTTCGCACCGTACCGCCTGGTTTCCGGATGAAGATCGGCATCAACGGCTTTGGCCGGATCGGCCGCCTGGTGTTCCGCGCCCTCTGGGGCCGCCCCGGCAACCGCTGCGCGGAAGCCGGGGGCTACACGCTGGTGCACGTCAACGACCCGGCCGGCGATGCCGCCGCTGCCGCCCACCTGCTCGAATTCGACTCCGTGCATGGCCGCTGGCCAGAGGCGGTGCAGGCCGACGCCGACGGCTTCCGGGTGGCGGGTCAAGCCGTGAGCTACAGCCGCCACAAGGATCCCACTGCCGTGCCCTGGGCGGAGGCTGGCGTGGATCTGGTGCTCGAATGCAGCGGCAAGATCAAGAAGCCCGAAACTCTCGAGCCCTACTTCAGCGAGCTGGGCCTGAAGCGGGTGATCGTGGCCTGCCCGGTGAAAGGCGTGATCGCCGGCGCAGAAGCGCTCAACGTGGTGTTTGGCATCAACCACCACCTCTACGAACCCAGCCGCCACCGCCTGCTCACCGCCGCCTCCTGCACCACCAACTGCCTGGCGCCAGTGGTGAAGGTGGTGCAGGAAAGCTTCGGCATTCGCCACGGCTCGATCACCACCCTGCACAACATCACCAACACCCAGGTGGTGATCGATGCCTTCAAATCCGATCTGCGCCGCGCCCGCTCCGCCACCAACTCGCTGATCCCCACCACCACCGGATCGGCCAAGGCGATCGGCATGATCTTCCCCGAACTGCAGGGCAAGCTCAACGGCCATGCCATACGCGTGCCGCTGCTGAATGCCTCAATCACCGATGCGGTGTTCGAGCTGGAGCGCGCCGTGAGTGTGGAGGAGGTGAATGGTGCCTTCGCCGCCGCCGCCGCCGGCCCGCTGCAGGGAATTCTGGGCTACGAGGAGCGGCCGCTGGTGTCGGTGGATTACCTCAATGACAGCCGCAGCTCAATTGTCGATGCCCTCTCCACGATGGTGGTGAACGGCACCCAGCTCAAGGTGTTCGCCTGGTACGACAACGAGTGGGGCTACAGCTGCCGCATGGCCGATCTGGCCTGCCACGTGGTGGCGCTTGAAGGTACTGGCCAGGCGGCGGCACCCCAGGCTGCCGGATCATGAAGCAGCTCACGGCCCTGCAGCAATACGGCATCGTGACGGCCAACTACTGGGCCTTCACCCTCACCGACGGGGTGCTGCGCATGCTGGTGGTGTTCCACTTTCACCAGCTGGGTTACACCACCCTGGAGATCGCCTTTCTGTTTCTGTTCTACGAATTCTTCGGCATCGTCACCAACCTCTACGGCGGCTGGCTGGGGGCCCGCTTCGGGCTGCGGCTCACCCTCTGGGCCGGCACCTTGCTGCAGGTGGGCGCCCTGCTGATGCTGATTCCGGTGGCCGACGACTGGCCCCGCTGGTGGAGCGTGGCCTACGTGATGGTGGCCCAGGCGATCAGCGGCATCGCCAAGGATCTCAACAAAATGAGTGCCAAAAGCGCCATCAAAACCGTAGTGGCC
>CALFOF010000079.1 GCA_937919075.1 uncultured Cyanobium sp.
GCTGCTCCATCGCCTGATCCAGCAGGCGGTGATAGGGCATGGTCACGTGGGCCGTTGAGGCCAGCTTCAGACCAGAAATATCGATGCCGAAGGTGGCGAGCATGTCGAGCTCACCGAGCATCACTTTTGGGTCAACCACTGTGCCTGAACCGATCAAGCAGGTGGTGTCGGGATAAAGAATGCCTGAGGGAATCAGGTGCAGTTTGAGCACCTTGTCGTCGACCACGATCGTGTGGCCAGCGTTCACACCACCCTGGTAGCGCACCACCACATCGGCGGAACGGCTGAGCAGATCGGTGATCTTTCCCTTGCCTTCGTCACCCCATTGAGCACCGATGACGACGACATTGGCCAAGAAGGAAACAGCGGCCCGAAGCCGCTTCTAAGCACAAACAGAGAGCTTCTCAGATCAGCTGCCCCTTCGTAAAGCCCCCGACGGCATCTGTGATCCTGCCGAGGGTGGTCAGGGCCTCAGACGCCGCGCACAGCACTGGATTCTGCCTTCTTGAGCTCCTTCTCCAGCCGGGTGCGTAGCGCCTCGGGCAGCGGGCGGTTGGCGTAGTTGGTGTAGTGACCCGCCAGTGAATTGACGGCGGTCTGCATGGTGGTGAAGGAGGGCAGGCCGTTGACCTTCGCCTTCGGGCGGTACAGCGCCATGTAGTCGGAGATCAGGGCGCGAGCGTCGGTCTCTGCCGTGCCGCGGGCGGGGTCGTCCTGCTCCAACGCAATGGTGCTCAGCAGGCTCTGCGCCACGGTCACGGTGTCGTCCACGTAGACGCCGCTGAGGTTGCCGGTGGCACTGCCGCAGGCCGTGAGCGTGAGTGAGAGGCAGAGCGCGACCATCAGGGCCGACGCCATCAGCCGGCGGCCGAGACGTTGAACGGTGGGCAACAGGAGCCCCAAGGCGCCTTGGCCTGCTTCGAAACGCCAGGGATGCGCGGCCATCGGTGCTCCTGATTGGATCGGGAAACTCTATAAGCCGTGCCAGCGGATGCCCCGGGCTCAGCGTGAGGGAGCCCCCTTGCCGCAACGGCCCGCTTCCACCACAGCGATCAGCTGGGCGGGGAGATCGGCGGCGGCCAGCTCCTGGCGCTCTCCGCTGCGGCGCTCTACCAGCTCCACCTGGCCCTGGGCGGCCCCGCGCCCCACCACCACGCGCCAGGGGATGCCGATCAGGTCAGCATCTTTGAACTTCACACCCGCGCGCTCGGGGCGGTCATCGAGCAACACCTCGATCCCGCCGGCCTCAAGGGCTGCGTCGAGGCGCTCAGCAAGCTCCACCTGCGCCGGTTCCTGCACGTTCGCCACCACCACAATCACCTCGTAGGGCGCGATCGGCAGCGGCCAGCAGATGCCATTGGCATCGTGGTGCTGTTCAACCGCCGCCTGAGCCAGCCGCGACACACCGATGCCGTAGCAGCCCATCCACAGCGGCTCCTCCACCCCCGCCTCGTTGGTGAAGCGGGCATCCAGCGCGCTGGAATACTTGCGTCCCAGTTGGAAGATGTGGCCCACCTCGATGCCGCGGCTGGCTTCCAACCGCTGCTCCGGGTCATGCAGGCAGCGGTCGCCCGGCTGAGCGGCACGCAGATCCGCGGGATCGGGCGTTGGCATGGCCTCGCCCCAACAGGCTCCCACCAAGTGATGGTCGAGGCTGTTGGCGCCGCACACAAAGGCGCCGAGATCGGCGGCCGACGGATCGACCAGCCGCAGGAAACGCGGTTGCCAATTCGCAGCTCCCTGCAGCAGCGCATCGGGCAGGTGCGGGCCGAGGAAGCCCAACGGCCAGGGCTCCAGCCCCTCGGCCAGCAGCTGCTCTGGTGAGATCGGCTCCACACTGAGCAAGGCACCAGCTTCGGCGCAGCGGGCGGAGACCGCATTGGCAAGCTTGACGGGATTGAGGGTCTGATCGCCGCGCAGGCTCACCAGGACGGGCTGGGGCCCGCTGCCGGCAAATCGGGCGAGCAGCACCAACACCTTCACAGTTTGAGAGGGATCGAACCCATGGGCGCTGCAAAGTGCCTCGATCGAACGCAGCCCGGGGGTGGCCAGCAGGGTGGGCGCAGCCGCCTCTGCGAGGGGCCGCGCCGGCTCCACCCGGGAGCAGGCACGTTCCTGATTGGCGGCGTAGCGGCCATCAGGGCTGGCGAGGATCAGATCTTCGCCGGCATCAGCGGTGACCATGAATTCCTGGCTGGCGGAGCCGCCGATGGCGCCGCTGTCGGCCTCTACCGCCACAGCACGCAGGCCGCAGCGCTCGAAGATACGTCGGTAGGCCTGATCCATCACCCCGTAGGCCGCCTTGAGATCCTGCTCATCGGCGTGGAAGGAATAAGCATCCTTCATGATGAATTCCCGTCCACGCATCAGTCCGAAGCGAGGCCTGATCTCATCGCGGAATTTCGTCTGAATCTGATAGAGACAAACCGGCAACTGGCGGTAGGAACGCAACAGGTCCGCCGCCAGGGCCGTGATCACTTCCTCATGGGTGGGGCCAAGGCCAAGCGAACGCCCTTGCCGGTCAAGCAGGTTGAACATGATCCCTTCACCGGCGGTGTATCCCTGCCAACGACCGCTGCGCTCCCAGAGCTCGCTGGGCTGAAGCTGGGGCAGGAGGGTTTCAAGCGCCCCAGTGGCGTTCATCTCTTCGCGCACGATCGCCGACACCTTCTGCAGCACACGCCAGAGCAAGGGCAGGTAGGCGTAAATCCCGGAGCCGATGCGGCGGATGTACCCGGCCCGCAACAGCAAGCGATGGGAGGGAATCTCCGCCTCCGCAGGATCGTCACGAAGCGTCACCAGCATCAGGCGGGAGACACGCATCGAGCGAACCAAAGCAGATTCTGGACGCTATCACCGAGCCCCTCGGCAGGGGTGCGTGGCAAGGGCAACGTCGAAAGGCTCGGCGGGAACCCAAACGAAGCGCAGACTTCTGCTACATTCATCTTTCAGTCCCAGTAGTCTCAGGCCTGTCTCATGTCCACACAACCGAAGGCCGCTTTCGGGGGTGGGGTGGCCAGTCCTGGCCCTGGCTCTTCTGCTCTTCCCACACCGGCGCCCGGCTCCACGCCCCCGGGCGCCCAAGCCTTCAGCACCGACGCAGCGGCGGAAGGGCTGATCACCATTGATGAGGTGCAGCGCGCCCTGAACCGATCACGCGCCTCGGTGTATCGCTACACCAACACCGAACCCCGCAATCTCAATCCTCCATTCAACCCGCGGCGCCTCAACCCGGAATACCGCACAGATCAGAAGGAGGCTCTGCTGTTTCACCCCAATGAGGTAGCCCGGTTTGCCCGTGATGTGCTCCGCATCAAGGAAGTCACAGTGGAAGTTCTTAACGCCCCTTCCACCATCACCCAGCAATTGCTCGGCTCCATTCTTGACGAACTCCAGGGAATTCGGCGCCTGCTTCAGGGCATGGAACGTACTCCCACCGATCTGAACAGCAAACGCGAGCACATGGAGCAGACACGGCCGGCAGCTTGATTCTTGCCCTTTGATGCCTCCCTCTGATGGCGCCCGCCATGTCGCCCCTATGGCAAGGCAATTGAAAAGATGGCATAATCAACTCAAGATCCAACTTCGAAAGAGAGTCTCAACCACCTCTCTTTCGCTGCAGCGTTCACAGCCTTGCTTCGGCAAGGCTTCACTGTCGCTGGGTCTGCCGCCCGAGCCCATGGCGTTTCGGCCTTTGCCGCCGTAGCCCGTGGCCCGGGGGGTGTCCCTTAATCCCCGTCCATGGACTCCGCCCAGCCTCGATTTCCAGCCGAAGACCTTCCTTCCCCTCGTACTGAGTCCGAAGCCGACCCCGGCGAGGATCCATTCAGTACGGAATCCGTCCTGTTTTCCAGCTCGGCCCTTGTGGGCGGCCTGATCGGGCTGCTGGCCGTGTTCATTCCTCTGATCTCCGTGATGGGCGCCAGGCCTCCCGCCCTGCCCCGCCTGAGCCGGCTGCCGAGCGGAAGCGCCCCGCTGCAACGCCATCAGGCCCAACCGCCTGGCTCAGGCCCCCATCTATTCAGCGTGCCCAGACCAGCCTTTCGATGAATGGTCTGCCACTCAAGGCATTTCGCTGAAAGCGTTTCGAGAAACCGACTCCCAAGCCCCTCGGCGGATGCAGACCCCTGGCGACGGACATGAACAGACTGATGCTGATGCACTGTGGCGTCGGCTCAGGTCACACGCTGCAGCAGAAATCCTTCGTAATCGAGGGCCTGAAAGATGCGTGCCGGGTCGCCGAAGCCTGCGGCATTCACCAGCGCCGTGAGTCGGGCATCTCCGATCGGATGTAGGCCCTGGGTGAGGGGAGCAATCCGGTCGGGCTCAAGCTCTAACCCGCTCACCTTCTGAAATCCGAGCCAGGCCTCGGTGATCTGGTCTTGCAGGAGCGGCAGTGCCGGCCGCATCAGGTCAACCAGCACGAGTTGACCACCAGGACGCAGGCAGCGCGCCAGCGCGCTCAGAAACGCAAGCTTGGTGCCGTCGTCTGCAAGCGACTGGAGCACGAGCACGGAGAGGGCGCCACTAAAGCCCTGCTCGGTGGTGAGCTCTTCGGCCGTGGTCTGCAGCCAGCGGATCGGGGCGGCCTCACCAAGGCGCTGCCGGGCGGCGGCGAGCATGGCCGCGGAAGGATCGATTGCGGTGAGTTGCCAGTCGGGGCGTTGGGCGACGGCTTCCACCAGCTCGGCCCCGGTGCCACAACCGGCCACCAGCACTTCGGCCCCCTCAGGGGCAGCCAGCGGGGAGGCTGCGAGCAAGGCCACGGCCAACCGCGCCAGGCTCGCGTAGCCAGGGATCAAGCGCTGCACCACGAGGTCGTAACCCTCGGGCTCTAAGGGATCGACCGGAGGAGAAACTGACAGTGAAAAACCTGCCAGTGGAGAAACTTCAGCTGACGCCAAGGTCCAGGATCCGCTGCTGATGATGCTAGAGGGCCCCTGCCGGCTGGATGGCCCGCTGGATGGCCGGCTGGATGGCCCCCTCGCTGACGCTTTAGCTGGCGCATGGACGGCGGCGTCAAGCCGGGGCAATGGGCCAACAACCGTTGCATTCCCCGGAAAGGGCCACCGCCTGCAGGTAGGTTAGTCGGCGCCAAGACTCCCTCCCTGCCGTGCCCACGATCCGGTTCGAAAACGAAGGCCAGAACGTCGGTTGCATCGAGGGGGCGAACCTCCGCAAAGCCGCACTTGACGCCGGCATCAACCCCTACAAAGGGTTGAACAACCTCAACAACTGCGGCGGTCTGGGCCAATGCGGCACCTGCGTGGTGGAGGTGCTGGAAGGCGAACGCAGCCTCTCCCCCCGCAGCGATGTGGAGCAGGTGTATCTCTCCGACCGCCCGGCCAACTACCGCCTCAGCTGCCGCACCAGCGTCACGGGCGATGTCACCATCCGTACCCGTCCCGATTCCGCCGTCGGCAAGGGCTCCAACAGCCTTGTGGGTGCACTCAAGGCTCTTGTCGGTTTGAAGTGAGCGTGGGTCTACGGGTCTACAGCTACTCGGGCTGCTCCACCTGCCGCAAAGGTCTCCGCTGGCTAGGCGAGCAGGGGCTGGATGCCGAGGTGATCGACATCACCCTCCAGCCACCTTCGCTGCAGGAACTGCGCCAGGCCCTCGCGCAGCTCGAACGCCGCCGCTTGTTCAACACCAGCGGCATCAGCTACCGCGCGCTCGGTTCGGCGGTGGTGAAAGCCATGGACGACGATGCCGCCTTGGCAGCTTTGGCCGCCGACGGGAAATTGATCAAACGGCCCTTTCTGATCAGCGCCAACGGCACCGTGCTCACGGGATTTGATCTCCAGCAGTGGCAGGCGCTGCTGCTGCCGTCGGAGCCGCCGCAGGCACCGTGAGCTGATCGAGCTCGCGGATCAGCGCATCGATGCCGCTGCGGTTGATCTGGCCCAGGTAGGTGAGCTTGAGTTCCTCGAGCAGGGAGCACAGCAGTTGCTGGCTGCGGGCCACCGCTGGCCCTGATTCCAGGCTGCCGGCCAGCTCCTCCCAGAAGCGATCGAGGGAGCGCTGCATCAGGTCGATCTGGCGGTCGTCGGGGTGCTCCAGCCGCCGGCCGGCGGTGCGGGAGAGCTCCAGCAGGCTGTCCACCATGCCGGCGGAGAGCTGGCGGGCGAGCTCCTGCTCCATCTGCAACAACGGCTGAAGCTGGCGCAGCGCCTGCGGCACCATCGTCTGCTGCAGGCTCTGCTGAAGGATGTGGCTCAGCAGGGCCTGCAGCTCCGGTGCCAGGCGCGGCATCACATCGTTGAGCAGCAGGGGCCCCCAGATGCGCAGCAGCTCCACCAGTTCGCGCTCGTTATTGATCGTGACGGTCTGGTGGCTGCGCAGGGCCCGGATGCGCCGGGGCCAGTGGGGCGAACGGATCAAGCCCTGAGCCCCATCCACCAGCTGCAGGGCCAGCACCTCAAACAACTCCACGGCCAGCAGCGACACCACTCCCCGGCTAACCACGGCGCGCAACGGCTCGAAGTTGACCAGGCCGCTCACCTGGAGCCGCTCCACCACGGGAACCAGGCGCAGCCAGCGCCAGAAGGGGAGCAGCAGCGGCAGATCGGTCCAGCGGCGCAGCAGCGCTCCCTGCCAGCTCAGGCCGGGGATGCGGCGGCGCAGCCGCGCGGCACGCAACAGGATGTCGAGCAGAAAGACGCTCTGGAACGCCAGCAGGTCCAGCCGCCAGAAGTGGTCGGTGGGGCGGCCGTTCTCATCGATCGATCGCCAGTAGTTGGTGGACACAAGCGGCAGCACCTGCTGCTGCCAGAAGCGGCGTTCTGTTTGCCAGGGGTGCTGGCGCAGCCAGTCATCGCTCAGGAGAGTCGCCGAAGAATCCTTGGACGAATCCAGGTCAGCGTGCTGACGCAGGCGATTTTTGATCTTTTCCAGCGTTCCCGCCCCCACCGAGGCCAGGAACGGGTTGTCGTCGATCATCTGCCGGGTGAGTTCCACCTGCCGGCGGCGCAGCTCAGGGGCGCTCTCCTCGGCGGAGAGAGCCCGATCAAGCTGCTCAAAAGCCGTAAGGTAGAGCTGGGTTTCGCGGTGCGGCTCG
>CALFOF010000080.1 GCA_937919075.1 uncultured Cyanobium sp.
GCAGAGCCAGCGGATTTACAGTCCGCCCCCATTAACCACTCGGGCACCGACCCGCTCCACCCGAGAAACTTACCAGTCGACCTTCCCCATGCAGCTGCTCGTGCTTCACGGCCCCAATCTCAACCTGCTGGGGCGCCGTGAGCCTGGCCTTTACGGGGTCAGCACCCTTGAGGCCATCAACGCGGCGCTGACGGCCCAGGCAGAAGAGCTGGGGGTGGGCCTGGCCTGTTTTCAGAGCAACCATGAGGGGGGGCTGGTGGACCGCATCCATCAGGCGGCCGGTGATAGCAACGGCATCGTGATCAACGCCGGTGCCTACACCCACACGTCGATCGCCATCCGCGACGCGCTGCTGGGGGTGGCCTTGCCTTTTGTGGAGGTGCACCTCAGCAACGTCCACGCCCGCGAGCCGTTCCGGCACCACTCCGCCCTGGCCGACCGTGCGGTGGGGGTGATCTGCGGCTTCGGGCCCGCCAGCTACCGCCTCGGCCTCGACGGCCTGGTGGCCCACCTGCGCGCCCAGGAGGCGGCATGAGCGGCACCACATCCCTGCCGCTGGCGGCCGGCGTGGCCGCACCTGTCCGGGTGAAATGGCTGGCGGCCCCCAGCAGCGCCGCCTGGCTGGAGCAGGCCCTGGCCCACCCCGAGCTGCTGCTGATCGACCATGCCCACTGCGAACGGAAGGCGGCGGGCGTGGCGTTGCAGCTGATGTTCCGTTACCCCTCCGACGGGGAACTGGCGGCGGTGCTCAGCCCCCTGGCCCGTGAGGAGCTCGAACACTTTGAGCGCGTGCAGGCCCTGCTGGAGCGGCGGGGCCATGCCCTGCGCGCCCTGGCGGCCCCGGCCTATGGCGCCGCCCTGGCCGGCCAGGTGCGGCGGGGCGAGCCGCAGCGCATGCTCGACAGCTTTCTGGTGGCCGGCCTGATCGAGGCCCGCAGCCACGAACGCATGGCCCTGCTGGCCGCCCACTGCCCTGACCCGGAGCTGGCAGCCCTCTACGGCGACCTGCTGGCCAGTGAGGCGCGCCACTTCGGCGTCTACTGGGTGCTGGCCGAAGCGCGCTTTGCCCGCGAGGCCACGGTGGCTCGGCTCGAGCAGCTGGCGCTGGCGGAAGTTCAGGCCCTCACAGGGGTGTTGGCCGATCCCGGGCTGGTGAGAATGCACTCGGTGGGAGTGGGCTGAGCCTGGTGGGCTGCAAAGCCACAGGTTCGGCTTTGCATGGTTGCCAGGCCGCAGGCGTTGCCGCTGCCGATCCGCCTGGTTTCAGACGGCGGCCAGCAGTTCATCGAGCAGGGGGAAGCGGCTGGCGATGGTATCGCCGGTGAAGTTGGCCACCCACCCCTCCGGGTTGTCGAAGAAGCGCAGGGCGGCGAAGTGGGGCTCGGGCCCCATGTCGAACCAGTGGGGGGTGCCTGCCGGCACGGAGATCAGGTCGTTGCGCTCGCACACCACCTGCAGCACCTCATTACCAAGGTGAAGGCAGAACAGGCCACGCCCTTCCACGAAGAAGCGCACCTCGTCTTCGCTGTGGGTGTGCTCCGAGAGGAACTTCTGCCGCAGTGCTGCCCGATCCGGATGGTCGGGCGTGAGGCGGATCGCATCGACCGTGGGATAAGCGCCGCTGCTCTGCAGCCGGGCGATCTCCTCGGCATAGAGCGCCAGCAGCGCGTCGGCAGTGGTGGCCTCGCCAGTGGCGGCGCGGGCCGGCCAGCGCTCGAAGCGGATGCCGCGGGCCTCCAGCTCCTGGCGGATCCGGTCGCCGTCGCTGGTGCGCAGCGTGGGTGGGCAGGGGGCGCCGCCAGGTGCGGCGCTGCCGTCGGCGGGCAACTGGTGAATGGCCAGCTGGGTCATCGGGGTGGGTATGGCGATGGCTCCAGCCTATGGAACGCCTGTGGGCCGGATGGGCTGATGTGCTGAAGCGGTTCCGGTGGGCTGGGCTGAGGAGCCCGCGGCGTGATGGGATGAACCCTACGGACGCGGTGGCAGCACCCCCATGAGCGAGGCCCTTTCGGTGCCACCAGGCCCCCCAGGTTTTCCCGGTTTTTCCGGCCTGTCCGCTCCCACCGGCGCCGGCGCGCTGCCGGGGCTCACGCTGGTGGGCGTGGGTCCGGGCGACCCGGATCTGCTCACGGTGGCGGCGGTGCGGGCGATCGCCGCTGCCGACCTGGTGGCCTATCCGGTGGCGCAGGCGGGGGGGGAGGGGATGGCCGCGGCGATCGCGGCGCCCTGGCTGCAGCCAGGGCAGGCCACCTTGCCGCTGGTGTTTCCGATGGTGGCGGAGCCTGAGCCGCGGCGCCTGGCCTGGCGGGCTGCGGCTCAGGTGCTGGCTGCCGCGGTGGCCGCTGGCCGCCGGGTGGTGCTGTTGTGCGAGGGGGATGTGTCGTTGTACGCCAGCGCCTCCTACGTGTTGCTGGTCCTGCGCGCCGCCCATCCCGCCTGCCCGGTGCGGCTCATCCCTGGCATTCCGGCTGTGGCCGCAGCAGCGGCCGCTGGGCTGTGGCCCCTGGCTCTGCAGGGCCAGGGGCTGCTGGTGCGCCCCACTC
>CALFOF010000081.1 GCA_937919075.1 uncultured Cyanobium sp.
TCTTAAGGTTCGTGTTCGATTTGCTGCTGTGTTGCCCTGGAATTTGCCTCCGCTTTGGGGCGGCAGCGGGTCCGGTGTCCCGCAGGGTCACGGCCGGGGCTGGCACGCCATGGATAGGGGCTAAGGGAGGCGCCACTGGAGGCGGGCTGGAGCCGGTGTGATCCGCGGCAGGGCGCCTTGGCGGACCTGGTCAGTGGCCGGCACCCACTGCCAGCACTGGCGAATTGGTGCAGCAGCAGGCCTGCAATGCCCCCCGGCAGACGCGGGGCTGGGGTCATGGATCGATCACATGGCTTTCGGACCACCGGGCAGCGGGCTTAAGGTTTTCTTTGTATTCCCGGCCACCAACACCCATGGTTCTGATCTGCTGGGACTTGCACGGAAACCGTTGCACCGAAACGGTTCCCGTCCACCAAGCCCGCCATCGCCGCCTGCAGCTTGAGCAGCAAGGCGCCGTCGTCTATTGGAGCGAGCGGCTGGCCAACGGCTAGTCCGATTGCTAGGAGTGCATGGTCCTGACTCCGCTTTCAGCGATGTCGTTGCCTGCACCGTCAAAACTGGCCCTCACGGTGCTCGCCTTGGGGGTCAGCGCCGTCGGTCTGACCAGCTGCCTCAAAACAGCGGAGCAGAACCCTGACAAGACTCCAGAGCGGCTGAATCGCGTGGAGCTCAGGCTCCAGCAGCTGGAACAGCGGCTGGCGGCTCCAGCCCGTACCAATCCAGCTGATCCGGCAGGGAAGCCTCCCGCGGGCGTTGTCAAATCGCTCACCTTCCGCATGGGTAGCCAAGACGACCGGCTCAGGATTTACTGGGCGGATGGATCCAGCTCCGACCTCCCCTGCACCAAGGAGCAAGGCACCTGGGTCTGCGGTTGATCCCGGCGCCTCTGCCGCTCTTTCCCCCTGATGCGATTCTCCCCTGTTCTCTTGGGCGCCAGCCTGCTGCTGGCTGCCTCTGCTGCCATTGGCCAGACCCCCGATCCGTACAACACCTTTCCCTTCACCCGCCAGCGCGCCACCAACCTGGCCCGCATGCAAGCTGAGCGGCTCAACGGCGGCCTGAGCGTTTATCGCCCTGACGCCTGCATGTACAACCGTGCCGCCGCAGGCTGCCTGATTGTCGCGGATGCTGAGGGCTATACCTTCCGTTTCCTGGGAGGTCCTCCCGGCTGGCAGGTGCTGAGCGTGCTCTTCAACGGCGCACCCCGCCCCACCACCGCCCCCCAGGCGGTTCCGCTGCAGCCAGCCACCCCCGACGCTCCGGCCCCACTCTGAGCGCGCTTGGCTTCAGCAGGCGGCTGTGAGGTCCAGGGCCTGTTGGCGCAGAGCCTCCCCCCACTGCTGGCTGCTGGGCCAGCGTTCGCGGGTGGTGAGGCTGAGGGCAATGCCCTTCTCGCCATAGGCCGCTTCGTTGATGAACACCGGCCAGGCGCAATCGCCCGCCGCCATGGCGGCACCGAATGTTCCGGCCGCTTCTGCCTCAAAACACACGGTGGACCCGTCAGCGCCTTGAAACAGCGAATCGCCAAGCCGCAACGGTTGCCAGTCGCGATGCTGGCGGTTGGGATGCAGGCAGCAGGCCGGTCGGCCATCCGAATGCCGGGGCAGATCGAGACTGCAAAGGTGGCGATGCACAGTCAGGGCCACCGGCAGGCGCAATGAACCGTCGCGGGCCGCAGCCAGGGTGGCCAGTGCCGCCTCCACAGCCAGTGCCGTCTGATGGCAGATGGTGGCGGTGATCACCCCCTGCGGCACCGGACCCACCTCGATCACCACACCACAGGGCCAGCGCTCCACCAGAAAGCCGCTCTGGGCGGGGTCGCCCTCGTGCAGGTAGATCGGCAGCCCCAACTGCGCCTGGATGCCGGCGGCCAGGGCCAGATCGGCGGGCCGGCGCCCGTAGAGCACCAGAGAGTTGCCCATCGCCGCCGTGGTGCTGTGCAGATCAATCACTACGGCGCAGGGAGTCGTTCCTTGGGGCCCGAAATCGGCCAGCAGCTGGCGCGCCCGCAGCAGCTCCCGGGAGCTGCGCCGCGAGTCCGCCAGGGCACCCAGACCGAAGCAGCGGTTGAGGTCGTGATCGAGGTAGCGCACCCCTGCCGCCAAGGCCGCAGGATTGCCCACCGCCAGCTCCACCGCCAAACCGGCGCGGTTGAGGTGGGCGGGGTGGCGACCCCAGTGCTCCAGCAACCAGGGGGCATTGCGTTCATTGCCGTGGGTTCCACCCACCACCAGCACTTTGCCTGCAGCCATCTGCGCCCGTCCCTGCGAACACCTGCGCCACAGGCTGGCAGGGAATGCCGGCCAGGCCAGAGTCAGAGCACCTGCCCGTGTTCGAAATGGCCGTTCCTCCACCCGTGGTGGCCAGCGTCCGAGCGGCGTGGCGCTGGCAATGGCAGCAGCTGATGGGTGGATTGGGCCCCGCCGACGCCGAGGGGAACTACTGCCGTCCCGCCGGAGCCTTCACCGCCTTGCCGCCCCTGCCAGCCACGGCCGGCAGCAGCGCAGGTCACGTGCTGATCGTGGGCCGCAGCTGCCCATGGGCCCATCGCGCCTGGCTGGTGTGGACCCTGCGCCAACTGCACTCAACGATCGATCTGGTGGTAGTGGAGCCAGACCCCGGCGCCGGCCGCTGGCAGTTCAGCTCGCCGTTTGA
>CALFOF010000082.1 GCA_937919075.1 uncultured Cyanobium sp.
GCCGAAGAAGAGCTGTATTGAGCCGGCGGCCTTCATCCGCTTTCTGCCCGGCGAACCTGCGGGCATGCTCAACACCCAACAAGTGGCACTGAGCCCGTTCAACTGAGCCCGTTCAGTTGTCCCGCTTGTTTCCTTTCTCCTTCTCTGCCACCCTTCGGGGTGGCTTTTTGATGGCCTTGCAGGTCGACGCTCTCCAGGACCATGGCAGCGAACATTGCAGCCCCGGGGGCCAGTACAGCTACCGCGTGATCGGGGCGTGCTGCCGCCTGTTCGACCGGGAGGAGTTGCCGTGGCCCTGCTGCCGCCTGGCCTGGCGCAGCAAGGAGCCCAGCTGGCGCCGCATCGGCCGCCGCTTCGTGGCCGACCTGGCCTCGCGGCGTTGCCCCTCCTACGCCGTGGAGGTGCTGCAGCCAGGCTCCCGCCCCACCCGCACCGTGATCACGCTTTTTCCGCAACGCCTGTCGCCAGCGCTCCAGGAGTGGTGGTACAGCAAACAGCCGGCCTCTCTCGACCCCGCCTGCCAGCGGCCTCCTACCGCCGCGACGCACGAACCGCTCACGGCGCGCCTGCCAGCAAAAAGCCCCCCTGAGCAGGGGGGCTGAGGCCTTCGGCGACGGGATGATCCGCCCGGCGGGGGCGAGGTTCAGAAGTAGACCTTGCCGCCGCCCCACTGGGTGCCGCTCACCTTGGGGGCCACCAGGATGTAGCCGGCGATCAAGCGCAGGTCGTCGTCGCTGAGATCGCGCATCTTCACGAACACATCGCTGCTTCGCATGCTCGGATGCACGTCGGAGATGCTGTATTCGCCGTCGTAGGAGGTGGGGTACTTGATGTAGTCAATGAGGGAGTCGACGGAGTTGCGCGGCGGCGTGGCCAGGGCAAGGGTTTCCGGGTCGAGCCCCACGTTGTAGTTCGTCTTGGTGACGCCGCCGGCGTGGCAGGTGCCGCAGCTGCTGTTGAACAACTTGCGACCGCTCTTGATCTCCGATTCGCTGAAGGTGACCAGGCCACCATCCGGGGTGCCGCTGACCGTGAGCGTTTCTGCATCCCATTGGGCGGCCTGCAGAGGAGCCACCCAGACTCCGAAGGTCAGCAGCAATCCCAGCGGCACCACCAGCAGAAGGCGGGCGATCGACCGGAGGGCGGCGGAAAGGGAAAGGGCCATGGAGGAAGCTGGCGAATTGGCGGTGGACACCGCACCTGAGACCTTGTATCACGGGCGAAGGGCCCTCCGGGGCGGGATCAAGAACTGTTGCAGGCACAAGCGCCCCGGCCGGCGCGCGGCCCGTGCCTCAGCCCTCTTCGGGGTTGAGCTCCAGGGTGAGGAAATCCTTGGCCACCAAGGTGTTCGGGAAGATTGCCCTGGCCTCTTCGAGCAGGTCGTCGGGGGTGACGGTGTTGCCATGCACGTAGCGGGGGCTCAGGTGGGTGAGCGCCAGGCTTTTCACCCCGGCCAGGGCCGCCGTCTGGGCCGCCATGGTGCTGGTGGAGTGCTGCCGTTGGAACGCCATCTCCGCTTCGGCGTGGGCAAAGGTGGATTCGTGTACGAGCAGATCGGCGCCCCGCGCCAGCTCCACCGCCGCTTCGCAGAACACGGTGTCGGTGCAGTACACGAAGGTGCTCCCGGGCCGCGCTGGCCCGCACAGCCGTTCCCCATGGATGATCCGGCCGTCTTCGAGGGTGACGCTCCGCCCCGCCTTGAGCTCCGCATAGACGGGGCCAGGCGGGATGCCCAGCTCGCGGGCCTTGTGCACATCGAAGCGACCGGGGCGGGGCTTCTGCTCCACCCGGTAGCCGTAGGCGGGGATGCGGTGGGTGAGCGGCGCGCAGCGCACGATCAGATCGTCATCGTCGAGCAGCACCGTGCCGGCAGTCGCGGCCTCGCGCACCCGATGGCTGGCCAGGGGATAGCCGATGCGGGTCGATGAGGTGCGCAGCACCCCTTCGAGGTAGTCGCGCAGGGGGTCGGGGCCGTAGAGATCGATGCCCTGGCAGCTGCCGGCCATGCCCAGGCTGGCAAGCAGGCCCGGCAACCCGAAGATGTGGTCGCCGTGCATGTGGGTGATGAAGATGCGCCGCAGCTGCGACACCCTCAGGTCGCTGCGCAGGAATTGATGCTGGGTGCCTTCGCCGCAGTCGAACAGCCACAGCTCGGCGCGCTGCGGCAGCCGCAGGGCCACGGCCGACACGTTGCGGGCCCGGGTGGGGACGCCCGAACTCGTTCCGAGGAAAGTGACCTGCAAGCCGGTTGCGCTTTGCCGCATGCTGCCACGTCCATCACTGGCCGGTGGAGGGCTGGCGGTGCGCCCGGATCGTCGGGACAATGACTCTCTTGTGAGCTCCGTTGCTGATCGCCATGGCTGGGATGTTCGCCCGCTCGGCGTTGCCGACGGCCTTCCGTCGGTCCGCTGCGCCGTTGCTGGCGCCCTGCCTTGGCCTTGCCTGTCTGGCGCTGCCGCTGGCGACCAGCGCCAGTCCGGATCCAAGCCTGCGGGTGTTGCTGCTGGAGGCTGCGGAGCTGCGGGTGGGCGGCGCCAGTGGTCTTCGCCTGCTTGATGCCAGCGGCCGTGAACGCCTCCGCCTGCCGGAAGGCAGCGCCCTGGCGCTGCGCCCTACCGGCAGCGGAGTGCGCGTGGAAGTGGTGGCGCCCCTGCTGCCGGGCACGGCGCCGGCGCCGCTGAGCCTGCCGGAGGTCTGGATCGATGCCGGCCAGTCCCCCGGTGGCGAGGCGGTTCTGCAGCTGCAGAACCGCGCCTACCGGGGCCGGCTGGTGGTGCGCCCCGCCGCCGCCGCGTTGCGGGTGGTCAATGTGGTGGCCCTCGAGACCTACCTGCCCAGCGTGGTGGGCAGCGAGATGCCCGCCAGCTGGCCGCTGGAGGCGTTGCGCGCCCAGGCCGTAGCGGCCCGCACCTACGCCCTCCGCCACCGACGCCCCGAGCAGCCCTTTGATCTCAAGGCCACCGTCAGCAGCCAGGTCTACAAGGGGTTGGAGGCGGAAACCCCGTCCACCCGTGAGGCGGTGCGCGGCACCCGCGGGTTGGTGCTGACCCACCAGAATTCCCTGATCAATGCGGTGTTCCACAGCAGCGCCGGTGGCACCACCGAAAACAGCGGCGATCTCTGGCAGCGCCAGATGCCCTATCTCGTGAGCGTCGCCGACTTCGACGAGGCCTCGCCGGTGAGCCGTTGGCGCCATGAACTGCCGCCCCCCCTGTTGGCCCGTGCCTTCGCCGAACTGGGCGGGGTGCAGCGCATCGACATCCTCTCCACCACCGCCAGCGGCAGGGTGCGGCAGGCCCGCGTGGTGGGCCCCAGCGGGCAACTGCTGGTAAGTGGGGCGGAGCTGCGCAGCCGGCTGGGCCTGAGGAGCACGCTGGTGCGCTTCGAAGCAGCTCCGTTCAGCTTCCCCGACCCGGAGGTGCCGCCCTCCACCTGGTTGTCGGCCACAGGTGTGCTGCTCTCACTGCCGGCGCCGCCGCCGCTGCTGCCTCCCCCCAACCCGACGCTGGTGGCGGTGGGCCGGGGCTTCGGCCACGGGGTAGGCATGAGCCAGTGGGGGGCCCTGGCGATGGCGCAGCGCGGCAGCAACTTCCAGGAGATCCTGCACCACTACTACCGGGGCGCCCAACTGCGTCCGTACGGTGACATCGCCAAGGCGCGGGCGGCGGCGGATGCGGGCGCTGCGTCAGGCTCCTCGCCATGGAGTCCCCGCAACGCGGCCCTCAGTTCCGCTCGCCCCTGAGCGCGCCGGCCCTTTCCTCTCTCTCCCTTGAGGCCTCTGGGCCGGTGCCCGGCTGGAACAACCAGCTGGAAGTGCTCCCGGATGCGGAGCACCTGAGTGCGGCGGTGGCGGATGCCCTGCTCGACCAGTTGCTCTTTCCACAGGCCCGACCGCTTGGGCTGGCCACTGGCCGCACCGTGGTGGCGGTGTATGCCGCCCTGCGGCAGCGGATCGCAGCGCTGGCGGCCGCCGAGCGGGCCCGCCTGCTGGCCGGATGGCGCAGCTTCAATCTCGACGATTACGTGGGCTTGCCCCGCCACGATCCGCGCAGCTTCGCCGCTGAGATGGAGGCCCGGTTGATCACACCGCTGGGCCTCGCCCCCGAGCGGGTGGCCCTGCCCGATGGCCTGGCCGCCGACCCCCATGCCGAAGCCGAGCGCTACAGCGCCGCGTTGCAGGCGGCCGGCGGCATCGGCCTGCAGCTGCTGGGGCTGGGCAACAACGGCCATGTGGGCTTCAACGAACCCCCCTGCGAGGCCAGCCAGCGTTGCCATGTGGTGGAGCTCGATGCCGCCACCCGCGCCCAGAACGCCGCGGCGTTCGGCGGTGATCCGGAAGCGGTGCCACGCCGGGCGATCACGCTCGGCCTGGCGGAGATTCTCGCGGCGGAGCAGATCCTGCTGGTAGTGAGCGGCGGCGCGAAGGCGCCGATCCTGAAGCGATTGCTGCAGGAACCAGCCAACGCCCAACTGCCGGCCAGCTGGTTGCAACACCACCCACGGCTGCGGCTGATGGTGGACCGGGCCGCACTCGCCGGCTGACCGGGCCGCCGCCGGTAGACCAGCCTCAGCTCAGCAGCGTCACGCCAGCAGCGCCTCGATCAGGGCCTCGTCGGCCTCCAGGTTGGTGGTCACGCTGCGAACGTCATCGAGGTCGTCGAGGGCATCGAGCATGCGCAGGCAGTGGCGCAGCGGCTCGCACTCCTCCAGGCGGCAACTGGTGGCTGGGATCCAGCGGTGTTCCCAGCCCTGCACGCTCCAGCCCTGATGGCGCAATGCGTCTTGCAGTGCCTCCAGGTCGGCAAAGCTGCACACCACCTCAGCGGAAGCGTCTTCTTCAGCAGCAGCAGCAGCAGCACCTCCACCAGCACCGCGACCACCACCACCCGCAGCTCCGCCCTTGCCAGCCGCGGCCACCCCTGCCGCCGCTGGCTCGAAGGTGTAAGTGAGCACGGCCGGACCACCTGCCAGCTCCACGGCCAGCAGGCTCTCCAGCAAGGCGTTTTCCTCGAGCTGTGGCTGCTCGATCCGCACCACGCCGCGGTGTTCGAACAGGTAACCGACGCAGCCCACCTCGCCCAGGTTGCCCCCGTGCTTGCTGAAAGCCAGGCGCAGATCCGCCGCCGTGCGGTTGCGGTTGTCGGTGAGTGCTTCCACCAGCACGGCCACCCCGCCGGGGCCATAGCCCTCGTAGCGCACCTCCTGGAACTGATCGCCGTCACCGCTTCCCTGGCCGGAGCCCTTGGCGATCGCCCGCTCGATGTTGTTGTTGGGCAGCCCGGCGGCCCTGGCTTTCTCCAGGGCTGTGCGCAGCTGAAAGTTGCCGGCCGGATCGGCACCGGCGCGGGCGGCCACGCTGATTTCCCGGGCCAGGCGGGTGAACACCACGCCGCGCTTGGCATCAACCACCGCCTTCTGGCGTTTGATCTGGCTCCATTTGCTGTGGCCGGCCATGGCTGGGTGGTGGGTGCGGGATCAGGAGGGAAGCGCCGAAGTGGCGGCGGCTTCAGCCGGCGGCGTCGAACACCAGCCGTGGTTGCAAGCGACCGCCCGGGGCGGTGCGGGCCATGCCGGCCAGATGGCCCTCTGGATCGAGAATCACCACGGGCTGGTCGAGCGCGCTGGGATCAAAACCGGGCTGAGCGGGGCTGGAGACGGCGCTGGCGCAGAGGCTGCGGCCGCAGCGCCAGCCTGCCAGATCCTCTGCATCCAGCTGCTGCCAGGGCAGGTGCCTGAGGGGCTGAAGTGGATTGTCGAGAGCCGGCAGGGGTGCACCGCTCTCCAACGCCTCCAGGCTGACGCTGCCGCTCAGATCGAAGCCGAGCGCTTCGGTGCGGCGCAGGCTGGCCAGGGCGCCACCACAGCCCAGGGCGGTGCCCAGATCCCGCGCCAGGGAGCGGATGTAGGTGCCGGCAGAGCAACGCACCGCCAGCTCCAGCTGCTGGCTGGCGGGCTCCCAGTTCAGCAGTTCCAGCGCATCAATCTGCACGGGCCGCGCCGCCAGCTCCATCGTTTCGCCCCGCCGCGCCCGCGCGTAGGCCCGCTCCCCATCCACATGCACTGCCGACACCTGGGGCGGTTGCTGCAGGATCGCGCCGCGGAAGTGCTCCAGGCAGGCGTCTAAGTCGCCGTGGCTGAGGACGGGCACCGGGCAGCGCTCCAGCAGTTCACCGCTGAGGTCGTCGCTGCTGGTGCGCCAGCCGAGCTGGATCACGCCGCGGTAGGCCTTGCCACTCGGCAGGTAGGGCAGCAGGCGCGTGGCAGCGCCCAGCGCCAGCGGCAACACGCCGGTAACCGCCGGATCGAGGGTGCCGCCGTGGCCGACCCGCTTGATCCCGTAGCAGCGGCGCACCCTCGCCACGCAGGCATGGGAGGTCAGGCCTGCCGGCTTGTCGAGCACCAGGAAGCCGCAGGGCGAAGGGGAGGCGGTCACCGCGACATCATCGCCGCCAGGGGGGTGGCAGGGGCCAGTCGGGGCTTCAGGCTGGTGGTGCCTGTTCCCCCGGTGCCGCGTCTGTGCCTGTGCAACACCGCCGTGATCTGGCCTTTCTGGTGCTGGCCGGACTCTTCCTCGGCACCATGGGCATGCTCAACATCCTTGGGCTCACCCGCTTCTTGAGCCTGGGCTCCATCGGCGGCTGGCCGATCGTGGTGGCGGTGGGCGCCCTGCCCTATCCCGTCACCTTCCTCTGCACCGATCTGATCAGCGAGATCTGGGGCGAGCAGAAGGCGGGGCAGCTGGTGTGGGTGGGGCTGCTGCTCAACGGCTGGATTGTGCTCATCCTGTGGCTGGGAGGGGTGCTGCCTGGCCTGGCCGGCACCGACTCCAGCACCTTCTTCGAGATGCGCCGCCTGGCCTTCGGTGCCGTGGGGGCCTCGATGGTGGCGTACCTGGCGGCCCAGTTCACCGATGTGCGGCTGTTCCATTTCTGGAAGCGCTTCAGTGGCGGCAAGGCCCTCTGGCTGCGCAACAACGGCTCCACCCTCGTGAGCCAGCTGGTGGACACCACAGCCGTGGTGTTGATCAGCCACTACGCCGCTCACGTGCTGCCGATCCGGCCCGCTGAGCCAGTGCTGCCCCAGCTGGGGGCCTTCATCCTCAGCGGCTACCTGTTCAAGTTTCTGGCCGCCCTGCTCGACACGCTGCCCCTCTACCTGCTGGTGGGCTGGCTGCGGCGCTGGCTTGAGGTGCCAGGCGCCGGGGCGGAACTGGGACGCGAAGACTCCCGCCCCCTCCCGCTTGCCCGCCCGGGGCGCTGAGCCGGCCGTGAGGGCGGCCGTGAGGGCGGCCCCTTACCGTGACGTTCTGAAACGGGGCCAGGCGTGTCCAAGTCAACCCAGACCATGGCCGCCCCATCGGCGCTGCCCGCCCTCGATGTGGAGCGGTTTCTGCGGGATGGCTTCGGGCTGTTCGATCAGCTGGCGGCTTATGTGCAGCTGAGCCCCGGCGAGCTGGAGGAGCGCCTTGCCCATAGCCGCAGCGAGCTGGCGGCCCTGCATCCCGGCGCCACCGGTTTCGACCCGGAACGGGTGGAGGCCTTTTACGAGGAAACAGTGGGCCATGGCCACCTGCTTGAGCTTTCGGCCTGGCACCTGGGCAGCGGCGATTACATCGCCGACACCCTCCGCCTGCAGCAGCACCTGGCGCGGGGCCAGGTGCTCGACTTCGGTGGCGGTATCGGCACCCATGCCCTGGCCGCTGCGGCGCTGCCACAGGTGGAGCGGGTGTGGTTTGTGGATCTCAACCCCGACAACCGGGCGTTCGTTCGCCAGCGGGCCGAAGCTCTGGGCCTCGCCGATCGCATCGGCTTCTGCCGCGATCTGAGCGATTCGGCCCTGCCGGCCACCTTC
Organism: uncultured Cyanobium sp.; assembly: GCA_937919075.1. Taxonomy (GTDB): domain Bacteria; phylum Cyanobacteriota; class Cyanobacteriia; order PCC-6307; family Cyanobiaceae; genus MW101C3. The sequence continues at coordinate 7,852 of CALFOF010000082.1, forward strand.
GACACGATCGTGTGCCTGGATGTGCTGGAACACCTGAGCGATCCGGCGGATCAGCTGGAGGTGTTCGCCTCACGCCTGTCGAAGGATGCGGTGGCCCTGCTCAACTGGTATTTCTTCAAGGGCTTCGCCGGCGAATATCCGTTCCACTTCGATGACCCGCAGCTGGTGGAGCGTTTCTTCCGCAAGCTGCAGAGCCGCTTTCTGGAAGTGTTTCATCCCTTTCTGATCACCACCAGGGCGTATCGGCTTGCCGAATGAAAAGCGCGTGGGCTGCGGTTGAAGCGGGGGCTCATCACTGATGCCCAAGCCGAACCCGAGGTTGCTGCACCCCAGCGAACGAACGCGCCAAGGGTGACACGCGCCCAAACAAAAAACCGGGATACTGGTGAAACAACAGTCCCGGTTTGCAGCTGCAGGCCTGTGGCGCTCAGCCCAGCGCTACGTGGATGCGCTTGCGAACGCGGAGGTCGCGCTTGATGGTCTCGAAGTTCACGACGCCATCGATGAGCGCGAAGAGGGTGTCGTCGGAGCCGCGGCCGACGTTGTTGCCGGGCAACACGGAGGTGCCACGCTGCCGGATCAGGATAGAACCGGCGCTCACGGTTTCACCGCCATAACGCTTGACACCCAGCCGCTTGGAATTGGAATCGCGGCCGTTACGGGTGGAGCCTGTGCCTTTCTTGTGGGCCATGGGGGGCGAGAAAACGAGGGGGAGTGGAAGAAGGAAGTCAGGAATCAGGCGAGCACTTGGCCCGCCACGGTGATCGACTCGACCCGCACGCGGGTGAGTTCCTGGCGGTGGCCGTTTTTGCGGCGGGTTTTCTTCTTGGGCCGCATCTTGTAAACGATGATCTTCGGGCCGCGGCGATGCTCGAGCACCTTCAGCTGAACCGTGGCACCGCTCACATAGGGATGGCCAAGAGTGGTGGCACCGTTGGCGTCGCGCACAAGCAGCACATTCTCCAGAGTGACGGACTCATCGACCTCCGCTCCGATGCGGTCAAGGTCGTAATAGCGGTTGGGCTGGAACCAGAACTGCTGGCCAGAGGCCTCGGCGATTACGTAGATGCCTGCGCCCGGCGCAGGAGTGCTGGTGCCCGGCTCAGGAGTGCCGGTGGCGGGGGTGGTGCTCATGGGTGCGAAGGCGTGGACAGGCTGCCCGTTCCTGCCTGACGACCACGTGGATCACCGGGCGGCTCGGCATTCAGGCCTGACACACATCCTGAAGAATGGACAAGCTGCCATCCTGCTCTTCCATAGCCCTGCCCGTCAACCTTAAGGTCACCCAAACGAGATTCCCGCGCCGCATGTCCCAGCCGGCCTTCACGATTGCCTCCCTGATCCGCGATCCCGGGCTTGATGCCGCCTGCGGACAGTGGCTGCAGGAAGGGCGCTACGACGTGGTACCGCTGGGCTTGGCCCCCGACCCCTTTGCAAGGCTGGCTCAGAGCTGGGAAACGTTCGATGCGGTGCTGCTTGAACAGGGCGCCCTGCCGGAGGCTCTCGATAGCCTGCGGCACCAAGGCTTGCTGCTCCCTGCTGTGGTGGTGGGCCCGGTGAGTGGTCAGCTGGATTATCACGATGCCGAGGTGCATCTGCCCGCCGACCAGCTGGAACAGCTCAGCTACAGCCTGGATGCGGCGATCTCCCGCTTCCTGCGGCGCGGCAACGTGGATGGTTCCCAGCCGAACGAGCCCGGCAGCGATGGCTCTTGGAGGCTGTCGAGCCGCCTGCAGGAACGGCTTGGCTATCTGGGGGTGTTTTATAAAAGGGACCCCTCGCGGTTTCTCCGCAATCTGCCCCCCATGGAGCAGAAGGAACTGTTCCTTTCCTTGGAGCGCACCTACAGAGACCTGTTGGTGAGCTATTTCAAAGACGAGGCGGCGGCGAATCAGGCACTGGAAAGCTTCGTGAACACCGCTTTCTTCAGTGACCTCTCCATCACCAAGACCGTGGCCATCCATGCCAACTTGATCGACGAATTCTGGAAACTTCTCAAGCTAAAGGGGCAGAAAGATGATTTCCTTCGTGATTACCGCCTGGCACTCCTTGACGTGATGTCCCATCTCTGCGAGATGTACCGTCGATCCCTGCCCGTCACCGAGCCGGCCGGTGGGCCTCGTGCGATCGCTGCTGCCTCGCTTCAGGACCTTCAAACCAACCATCCTTCTGAGGTGCACCCTTGAGCATTCGCAAGACCTACATCCTCAAGCTCTATGTGGCTGGGAACACCCCCAACTCCATGCGCGCCCTCAAAACCCTGCGCAACATTCTGGAGCAGGAGTTCAAAGGGGTGTATGCCCTGAAGGTGATTGATGTGCTCAAGAATCCGCAGCTGGCCGAAGACGACAAGATTCTGGCCACCCCCACCCTCGCCAAGATCCTGCCACCGCCCGTGCGGCGGATCATCGGCGACCTCTCTGATCGCGAGCGGGTGCTGATCGGCCTTGATTTGCTCTACGACGAACTCACGGAAAGTGATCTCTTCGACCCTGAACCCCAGGCCGATGATGCCGTTGATGCGGGCCAGATTCTGTAGATCCTCCTAGCAATTTCGAACCTTTGATCAGTTGGGCCTTAGGTTGAAGCAGGCGCCCGACCAGCCATGCCGGATTCCCCTCCCCTACCCCATTCGCCGATGCAGGTTCAGAAGCTTCCGACCGGGGTGGAAGGCCTTGATGACATCTGCCAAGGCGGCCTGCCGATTGGGCGCTCCACGCTGATCAGCGGCACATCCGGCACGGGGAAAACCGTCTTTTCGCTGCATTTTCTCTACAACGGTATCCATCATTTTGATGAGCCCGGCATCTTTGTTACCTTTGAAGAATCGCCGCGCGACATCATCCGCAACGCCTCCAGTTTTGGCTGGAATCTTCAGGAGTTGGTGGACCAGGGCAAGCTGTTCATCCTTGATGCTTCTCCGGATCCCGATGGACAGGATGTGGCGGGGAGTTTTGATCTCTCCGGCCTGATCGAGAGAATCAACTACGCGATCAGAAAATACAAGGCGAGGCGTGTTGCCATCGATTCAATTACGGCGGTTTTTCAGCAATATGATGCTGTTTCCGTGGTGCGCCGGGAGATCTTTCGCCTCATTGCCCGGCTCAAAGAAATCGGCGTCACCACAGTAATGACCACCGAGCGGATCGATGAGTACGGCCCGATCGCCAGATATGGGGTCGAAGAGTTTGTCTCCGACAACGTGATCATTTTACGCAACGTGCTGGATGTAGAGCGCCGCCGCCGCACGGTGGAAATTCTCAAGTTGAGGGGCACCACCCACATGAAAGGGGAGTTCCCGTTCACCATGGGGCCCCAGGGTGTAGCGATCTTCCCCCTGGGCGCAATGCGCCTCACGCAGCGCTCTTCGAATGTGCGGCTCAGCTCGGGAGTACCGCGGCTTGATGAGATGTGTGGTGGCGGTTTCTTCAAGGATTCGATCATTCTTGCTACCGGTGCCACTGGCACAGGCAAGACGCTGCTGGTAAGCAAGTTCATCGAGAACGCCTACAGAAATAAAGAGCGGGCCATCCTGTTTGCCTATGAGGAATCACGGGCTCAGTTATTGCGCAATGCCACCAGCTGGGGCATCGATTTTGAGCAGATGGAGCAAGATGGCATGCTCAAGATCATCTGCGCCTACCCAGAATCTACCGGCTTGGAAGATCACCTTCAGATCATCAAAACTGAGATCGCCGAATTCAAGCCATCCAGAATGGCGATTGACTCACTGTCGGCTCTTTCCCGTGGGGTCAGCCACAACGCGTTCCGGCAATTCGTGATCGGTGTAACCGGCTACGCGAAGCAAGAAGAGATTGCGGGTTTCTTCACCAACACTTCCGAAGAGTTCATGGGCAGCCACTCCATCACGGATTCCCATATCTCCACGATTACCGATACCATCCTACTGCTGCAGTATGTGGAGATCCGCGGTGAGATGGCCCGTGCGATCAACGTATTCAAGATGCGTGGCTCCTGGCACGACAAAGGTATCCGTGAATTCGTGATCACCGGCAACGGCCCAGAAATCCGCGATTCCTTCTCGAACTTCGAGCGCATCATCAGCGGCGTGCCCCACCGCGTCACCTCCGATGAACGGGTGGAGCTTTCCCGCATTGTGCGTGGCGTGGAGGATGACGCCTTCTGAGCACGGCTCAAGCTGGATGCAGCTAACGGCTCAGGCGCTGACAGCGGTTGGTGGTTGAGGATTAAATGCCGCATTGGTGGCTGCGGCGTTGCTGCGTTCGCCGGCAATCGCCAGTTCATCGCTGTCAGCTTGCTCCAGAGGGAGATCAAACCAGAAGGTGGTGCCTACGCCCAGTTCGCTCACCATGTGGATACGGCTGCTGTGCTTGTCGATGATGCCCCGCACGATCGATAGCCCAAGACCCGTGCCCACTTCGGTATGCACGGCATTCTCCACCCGGTAGAAGCGATCGAAGATGCGCGCCTGGTCTTCACGGGAGATGCCAGCGCCCGTGTCGGCGATCTCCACCCGCAGCCGCGGCAATGGCGACGAAAGGCCGCAGCTGAGGCCGTCGTTGGTATGGACGGGGATGGAAAGATCAATGTGGCAGGAATCGGGCCACGGATAGGCGCGCAGCCGCAGGCAGCCGCCTGGCTGGGTGAACTTGAGGCCATTGCCCACCAGATTGTCGAAGACCTGAAGCAGCAGGTCCCAGTTGCCGCGCACGCGGGGCAACTGGGCATCCACATCCATCGCCAGCGCCACCCCCTTTTCATCCGCATTGAGGCGGTAATTGCGCAGGGTCTGCTCGATCGCCGGACGCAGCTCGATCGGCTCCAGCACCCAGGTGCGATCGGATTCCAGCCGTGAAAGGTCGAGAACGTCGTTGACCAGGCGGGTGAGCCGGTCGGTTTCGGCGTTGGCGATGCCGAGAAACTCCTGGGTTTCCTCCTCGCTCAGCTGGTCGCGCATGTCGTGGAGGGTTTCCACATAGCTCTTGATGTTGAACAGCGGCGTGCGCAGTTCGTGGGACACATTGCTGATGAAGCGGCTCTGGGCAGCGTTGAGTTCCACCTCCCGGGTGAGGTCCTGGATCGTCATGGCGATCCCTTTCAGGCTTTCGCCACTGGCATCACGCACGCTCTGCAGCACGATGCGCAAGGTGCGGGCCGGCTCGCCGAAGGTGCAGCGCACATCGCAACTGTCGCGCTCCCTGGCCAGCAAGCCATCCAGCGGCGCCTGCAGTTCCATGGCCAGCAGGTCGGGCAGTTCGCTGCAGAGATCACTGCCTTCGAGGTTGCGGCCCTCCCAGCGAAACAGGCGGCGGGCGGTGGGATTCACCAGCACGATCTGTCCGTCGCCATCGAGCAGGGCAGCCCCATCGGCCATGCTGGCGATCAGGGTCTGCTGCTTCACCTGTGCGGCGGTGAGCTCCTCGATGTTGGCGGCGTCGTACACCTCCAGTTGGGAGGCCATGTCGTTGAAGCCGTTCAGCAGTTCCCCCAGCTCCCCGCCCACCGGCAGGGCGATGCGGGCCTCAAAATCACCACCGGCAATCGCTCGGACGCCACGCAGCAGTTCCTTCACCGGACGGGTGATCGTGAGCGCGTTGAACACCGCCCCAAGGATCACCAGCACCCAGATCGAGATGAACACCGCCACGGTCACCTCCCGGGTGAGTGCCGCACTGGCCAGCACCGCTTCATTGGGATTGATGCCGAGCGCCAGCACGCCGAGATAGCGCCCTTCGCTCACCATCGGCACGAACACATCGGTGACCTGGCCGTCAGGGCTGAGGTGCTGGCGGATCAGCGGGTTCTGGGAACGGCGTTGCAGATCAGCGGGCAGTTCGAGCCGGCGGCTGAGCAGCAGTTCACTGCTGCCGTTGCTGCCACCGATCGGGATGCCGAGGTAGATCACCCCATCGGGATCGGCGAAGAAGATGTAACGCAGGCTGCGGCTTGAGCGCCAGAAGCGCTCCGCCACGGCCGCCAGTTCGCGGTCGTTGGCTTCGGCCACCAGCGGGGTGACGTTCGCGGCCAGCAGCAGCCCCAGATCGCGGGCGAAGCGCGTGTCGCTCATGCGCGCATCGCGTTGGATGCCGTTGAGCGCAATGAAGGTGATGCTCGTCATCATCAGGCTCACCACCAGGGTGGCCACCGCCAGCAGCTTCGTCTGCAGGCTGAATTCGGCCCACCAGAGAGCCAGCCGCTGCTGCCAGCGCAGTGGCAAGGCGGCTGTGGCGGTGCCGGTACCGCCGGCGGGAGCTGCAGCAGCTGAGGTAGGGGCTGGGGCTGGAGTGGCAGACACCGGCCGGTCAGAGGAGGGCGGAAGCTCGGCGGTCACGCGCGGAACCGTCGAATGAATGCACCCTAGGGGCGGCGAACCTGGTGACCGATGTCGCGGCGGAAGGTGATGCCTTCAAAGTGCACCTGCTCCAGGCCGCCGTAAGCGGCGGCGAAGGCGGCATCGAAATCGCCGGCCTGGGCCACCACCGCCAGCACCCGGCCCCCGGCCGTCACGCAGACACCATCGGCGCCGGCCCTGCTGCCGGCATGGAAGAGCTGCAGATCCGGGTCCTCGTCGAGGCTGGTGGTGATCGCATCACCGCTGCGCACCGTGCCGGGATAACCGGCGGCGGCAGCCACCACGCAGGCACTGCAGCGGCCCGAGATCGTGAGCGGCGGGGCGGCATCGAGGCGCCCGCTGGCGCACGCCAGCAGCACCTCGGCCAGTTCATCGCCCAGCAGGGGCATCAGGGTCTGGCACTCGGGATCACCGAAGCGGCAGTTGAATTCGATCACCTTCGCTCCGTCGGCGGTGAGCATCAGGCCCGCGTAGATCACGCCGCGGTAGTCGATGCCCCGACCCCTCAGGGTGGCCAAGACCGGCAGCAGCACCTGCTGACGCACCAGCTCCAGCCCGGCCGCATCGAGCAGGGGGGCGGGCGCGTAGGCCCCCATGCCGCCGGTGTTCGCACCGGTGTCCCCCTCGCCGATGCGCTTGTGGTCCTGAGCGGGGGGCAGCAGCACCATGCGCTCCCCGTCGGTGAGCGCGAACACCGACACCTCCGGCCCGTTCAAGCGCTCCTCCAGCACCAGGGCATCCCCGGCGCTGCCGAAGCGTCCCGCAAAGATCTCTTCGATCGCGGCGCGGGCTTCCTCAAGGCTGTCGGCCACCGTTACCCCCTTACCGGCCGCCAGCCCATCCGCCTTGACCACCAGCGGCCGCCCATGGGCCTCCAGGGCCTGCAGCGCCTGCTCGCGGCTGGTGGCGGCCCAGTAGCCCGCCGTGGGCACGCCGGCGTCCTGCATCAGCGCCTTCGCCCACTGCTTGCTCGCCTCCAGTTGGGCGCCGTCGGCCCCCGGACCGAACACCGCCAGCCCGGCGGCGCGCAGCTCGTCGGCGAGGCCGGCGGCCAGGGGCGCTTCCGGACCCACCACCACCAGATCCACCTGCCGCTCCCGGCAGGCGGTGATCAACGCAGGCCCATCGTTTTCGGCGATCGGCAGTGGCTCACAGCCCTGCTGCTGGGCGGTGCCGCCGTTGCCTGGCGCCACCCACACCCGCTCCACGCCGCTGCAGCGCCGCAGGGCCCAGCCCAGGGCGTTCTCGCGGCCCCCCGCCCCCACCACGAGCACCCGGCGCGGAGACGGCAGGCCTTGGCTCAGGGGTGCGGGCATGGAACGGAGCGAGTGATGGGGGGCGGTTCCCTTAGGTTGTGGCCCGGTGGCCGCCTGCCGTGACCCTTCCTCTTTACATGCCGGTGGGTCTCCGCCGACGACTGGCCCTGCTGCTGATGGCCGCTCTTGCTGCCGGTGGCGGCGGCCCCGTTCAAGCCGAGGCCGCATTGGCGCCAGAGGCCCCGGCTGCTGTGGTGCTACCGGGCATGCCCGATGAAGCCTTCGCTGCCGCGCTGCGCTCCGAAGATCTCGCTGCGCTGGAGCAGGCCTGCCAGGACTCAGCCCGTTTCGATCGCAGCGACCGGCTGCGCCGGCTGCGGGAGCGCCTGGTGGTGATGCGCCCGGCGCCCCAGCCCTTCGCCGTGATCCTGGTCAATGCCAACGCCCTGATCAGCTGCCTGGCTCCGGAGTCAGCGCTCACCGTGCTCGACCGCTACGGCCCGGGGCCGGGCCGCGAGCGGCAGCAATGGCTGGTGCAGCAGTGGCGCGCGGCCAATGCCGGCCTTGATCACCGCCGGGCCGCCGAGGCGCTGCGGCGGCTGGCAGCGGGACGCATCGCCCAGCTCGAAACGCTGCCCTTGCCGCTGCGGTTGCGCGAGGACGGCAGCCTCGACACCCGTTCGGCTCTTGATGTGCTCGCCGGCCACCTGGAGGTGCTGGGCCGCTCGCGGGAGGCGGCAGAGGTGCTGCTGGCCGGCCGCCTGCCCGGCGCGGTGGCGGCCGAGCGGCTGGAGCGGGCCGTGACCCTGCTGGAGGCCGTGCCGCTGGCTGAGCGCAATGCCCTGCTGGAGCTGGCCCTCAACCAGGCAGCTGCGGATGGGGCCTGGGGGCTGGCGGCGCAGTTGCTGGATCTGCAGCAGTTCGTGCAGCGCGCGTCCGGCGCTGATCCGAGCGCTGCCGCCGATCGGCGCCTGCGGCTGGCTCGCCGCATCGACGATGCCTATGGCGAATGGTTGCTGGAACGGGCCGATCCCCAGGCCAAGGAGCGCGCCGCTGCCCTTGAGCGTGAGCTGCGTTCCCCTCGGGCCGCCGGTGGGCACGCTGCCGGCCCCACTCCCCCACTTCCTCTTTCCCCTCTGCCATGACGGCCTTTTCGATCGGTGCGCTCCTCTATGAGGGCAAGGCCAAGCGGGTGTTCGCCACGCAGGACCCCGACCTGGTGGCAGTGGAATACAAGGACGACGCCACCGCCTTCAACGCACTGAAGAAGGCGCAACTGCAAGGGAAAGGCGCCCTCAACTGCCGCATTTCGGCGCTGCTGTTTGAAGCGCTCGAGGCAGCCGGTGTTCCCACCCATTACCTGGGCGTGGAGGGCAGCTGCTGGATGCTGGTGCGGCCGGTGGCGGTGATTCCGCTGGAGGTGGTGATCCGCAACCGGGCGGCCGGTTCGCTCTGCCGGGAGATGCCGATCGCACCTGGCACCGCTCTGGAGCCGCCGCTGCTGGATCTCTACTACAAAGACGACGCCTACAGCGATCCGTTTTTGAGCGAGGCGCGGCTGGTGCGGCTGGGGCTGGTCACGGCGCAGCAGCGCGCCGACCTCGAGGCGCTCGCCCACCGGGTCAATGGCGTGCTGAGGCCGTTGTTCGCACGCGTGGGGCTGGAACTGGTGGATTTCAAGCTGGAGCTGGGCTTCACGGCGGATCAGCAACTGGTGGTGGCCGATGAGATCAGCCCGGACACCTGCCGGCTCTGGGACCACGCCACGGAGGACGCCAGCGACCGGATTCTGGACAAGGACCGCTTCCGCCAGGACCTCGGCGGGGTGGTCGAGGCCTATGGGGAGGTCCTCAAACGGGTCCAAGGGGTTTGCCCTTCCCCCCGCCTCTACGGGTAAGGTCACGCCAATTTGCGGCCCGTCCGCCTTCTTCCGGAGAACCATGGGTGTCCCCCGCAACGCCCTCGCTGGCGATCTCCTCTCCGTTTTGGCGCGGCGGCCCAACTCCGTGGCCCTCGCGCTGAGTCTGCCGCTGCTGGGCGGCGTCGCCCTGCTGGCCCCGGCCAGGGCTGAAACCAAGCCGGCCGCCTCTGTCACCGCCGCCGCCATCACCGCCGCCGTCGTCACCGCCTCTGCCACTGCCTCTACTGCTCCCACTGCAGCACCCAGTGCCGGCGTGCTGACGGACCCGGACAGCGAGCTCCAGGCTCAGTCCACACCACCGGCCTCCGGGGGGGCCGCCAGCCCCGACCCAGGGGCTCCCGCCAGCCCTGACCCAACCGCCCAGCCCGCCCCCGCCGAGGCTCCTGCGGCGGCACCGGCAGCGGCACCGCTTCCAGCAGCGGAAGCCGCCCCGCCGGCGGCGTCGAGTGAACCGCGGGTGTTGATCAGTGAGGTGGTGGTGGAGGGCCTGGAGGGCCATCCGGAACGGGAGCGGCTGGAGCTGGCCGTCTACGACGCCATGACGGTGCGACCCGGCAGCAGTGTCACCCGCTCGGAGCTGCAGACCGATCTGGCGGCCATCTATGCCAGTGGCTGGTTCTCCGATGTGCGCATTCAGCCCCAGGACGGGCCCCTGGGCGTGCAGGTGGTGGTGATCACCACCGCCAATCCCGTGCTCTCCCAGGTGGAGTTCGATACCCCCAACGCAAAGCTGCCTACCCAGGTGATTCAGGACACCTTTGCAGCTGATTTCGGCAAGACCCTGAACCTCAACGTGCTCAAGGGGCGCATTGATGAACTTCAGAAGTGGTACACCGATCAGGGGTATTCATTGGCCCGGATCACCGGCCCTCGGCGCGTCAGCCCGCAGGGTGTGGTGGAGCTCACGGTGCGAGAAGGCACGGTCAAAGGCGTGGAAGTGCAGTTCCTCAACAAGGAGGGCTCCGCCACCAACGACAAAAACGAGCCGATCCGCGGCAAGACCAAGCCCTGGGTGATCACCCGGGAGATCTCGATTAAGGAAGGCGAGAGCTTCAACCGGCGCAAGCTTGAGGAAGACATCAAACGCCTCTACGGCACCGGCCTGTTCGGTGACATCAAGGTGACGCTGCGGCCCCTGCCGGCCCAGCCCGGCGAAGTGGTGATCGTGCTCGGGATTGTGGAGCAATCCACCGGCTCTCTCTCCGGTGGTGTCG
>CALFOF010000083.1 GCA_937919075.1 uncultured Cyanobium sp.
GAATTCGCAGGCCTGGCCGATCACGATCGGCCCGGAGCCCAGCAGCAGGATGCGGCGCAGATCCGTGCGGCGGGGCATGGGCGGTGGTCGAAGCCAAACGCGCTCAGCCTCTCACGCCCACTGCCCGCTCCGCAGGCGTCTGGGGCGTGTGTCCTCGCTAACGTGGCGGTTTCCTATCCATTGTTCGGTGCGATGAGCGAACTCCAGCGCCTCAAGGGGCTGCTTCCTCCGGAGATGCAGAGCTGGGTGTTCGTGGAAGCCGCCGCGTCCGCCGATCCGCCCCTGGTCACGATCGAGGAGATCGGCCGCGATGAAGTGGAGATCCAGGTGGATCTCGAAACCTGGGACCAGCTGGCCCTCGACCACCGCAACCTGCTGTTCTGGCATGAGGTGGGCCGCATCCAGAACGATGCGGTTCCGCGCGACGGCTGGGAGATGGCAGCCCTGGCCATCGGCCTTGGCGGCGCCATCGGCGAACTGTGGGTGCAGGACGGCCTGCTGCTGATGATGGCGCTGGGCTTGTCGGGCTTCGCCGGCTACCGGCTCTATCTCAAGAACAACTCCGAAAAGCGTCTGCAGGATGCGATCGCCGCCGATGAGCGGGCCATCGCCCTGGCCACCCGTTTCGGCTACACCCTGCCCAATGCTTACAAGAGCCTGGGTGGTGCCCTCAAGGAGCTGGTCGAGCAGACCCGTAAGAAGAAAAAGCGCGCCTTCTACGAAGATCGCCTGGAGGCTCTGCGCAAGAGTGCGGCCACTGCGCGCGCCGAAATGGCTCAGCAACAAGGCAGCCGCCAGTCCGTCACCAGCGAGAACGTCTATGGATAGTGATCGCCTCACCAGGCTCGCCGCCGAGGCCTGCGACGACCGCAAGGCCGTAGATATCCGTCTGATCCGGGTCGATGAGGTTTCCTCCCTGGCCGACTGGTTCGTGATCTGCTCGGGCCTTTCTGATGTGCAGGTGCGGGCCATTGCCCGTTCGGTCGAAGACCGTCTGCTCTCCGAGGCGGGCCGCCTGCCGTTGCGCAAGGAAGGCCAGAACGAAGGGCGCTGGGTGCTGCTCGATTACGGCGAGCTGATCGTGCATGCGTTCACCCCCAGCGAACGTCGCTATTACGACCTCGAAGCGTTCTGGGGACACGGCGAACAGGTGCCCTTCCTAAGCTCCGAGGAGTCTGTTTCCCTCTGATCGTTCGGCGGTTTCCATGGCTCAGGTCTCCCCCCTTTCGACCTGTCCGGTGCCCGTTGAACAACAGCCTCTGGAGGAATACCGCCAGTTGCTGGCGTCCTGGTTTTTTGTTTGGCCGGTGCAGAGCTCCCGGTCCCTGTTGAAGCCCTTGGCGATCAGCTGGCTGCTGGCGCTGCCGCTGTGTCTGCTGATCGCCTATGGCAGCTGGCCGCTCCGCCACGCGCCCCTGCGGCTGGTGCTGGCGGCGGCGGTGGCGGCGGTTCTGCCCTCGCTGCTGCTGCTCACCCGCCAGTGGCTGGGCTGGAGCTACGTGAACCGGCGCCTCACCTCCGAGCGGGTGGAGTACGAGGAATCCGGCTGGTACGACGGCCAGGTGTGGGAGAAGCCGCTGTCCTGGCGCCAGCAGGATCTGCTGGTGGCCCGCCACGAAGTGCGGCCCGTACTGGAGCGGCTGCGGCAGGGCCTGCTGCTGGCCGCTGCGGTGCTGCTGGGAGGAACCGGGCTCTGCCAGGCTCTTTGAACCTTGGCCCCGGGCGTTCGCGGGGCCCCGAACTCTCTGCGATGTCCCTGTCTTCCAGTTTCGGCTCCTCCCAGCGGCCCGGCGTGCCCCCCCTGGAGGTGCGGCTGCTGCGTGCCGGCATCACCGAGTCGGTGCACCGCGTCCACGCCGTCGTCTGCGACAAGCGCGGCCGGGTGCTGATGCGTGCCGGTGACCCCCAGCAGCTCAGTTTCATGCGCTCGGCACTGAAGCCGTTCCAGGCCCAGGCGTATGTGAGCAGCGGTGCCGCCGATCTGGCTGGTGCCGACAGCCGCAGCCTGGCGATCGCCTGCGCCTCCCATGCCGACACGCCGGCCCATGCCCGCGAAGCGTTCAAGATCCTCTGGAGCGCCGATCTCGAAACCGACCAGCTGCAGTGCCCGCCGCCGCGGGCCGACGCCAGCCCGCTGGAGCACAACTGTTCGGGCAAGCACGCCGCCTTTCTGGCCACCTGCCGCCGCATGAACTGGGCGCTTGATACTTACCTCCAGCCCGATCACCCGCTGCAGCAGCAGGTTTTCAAGGGGGTGGGAGAACTGCTGGGCCTGCCTGGGGCCGAGCTGGTCACCGCCCGCGACGACTGCGGTGCCCCCACCTTGCAGATCCAGTTGGCCCAGATGGCGTTGCTGTTCGCCCACCTGGGCGGCTCGGAACAACCCGAGCTGGAGCGGCTGAGCCGGGCGATGCTGGCCCATCCGGAGCTGGTGGCCGGCGAAGGTCGCTTTGACACCGAGTTGATGCGGCGGGGCCATGGCCTGGTGGTGAGCAAGGGAGGTGCCGAAGGCATCCAGTGCCTGGCCCGCATGGGCGAGGGGCTGGGGGTGGCGATCAAGGTCGAGGACGGTGCCAGCCGCGCCAAACACGCGGTGACGCTGCACCTGCTGCGGCAGCTCGACTGGCTGACGGCGCTCACCCTCGAAGAGCTCGAAGACCAGTTCCTCGCCCCCGGCCCGGGCCTACGGCTGGAGGTCAGCGGCGAGCTGCGTTTCGACGCCATGGCTCGCTGACGCTGGCGGGCTGTTGAGCTGTCTGGTGGCTTCGCGGCCACCAGCACCAGCCCCCAAGGCCCCGCCCATTGCCGGAAAGCACCCCCGGCTTGTAGTATGTCAAAGGCGACGCGGGGTAGAGCAGTCTGGTAGCTCGTCGGGCTCATAACCCGAAGGTCAGGAGTTCAAATCTCCTCCCCGCCACCACTTTTCATTCACCGGTTGCACACGTGCAACCGGTTTTTTTATGGGCAGATGGCGGCCCCGCAGGCGCCATCTCGGCGGCAGGCCGTCGCCGCCTAAGGTCGCCTCGCCACGCCCGTTTCTGGCCTGCCGATGACGCTCGCCGATCCCGGACCTCTGGTTGATGCGGTGGTGGTGGGGTCCGGCGCCACTGGCGGTGTTGCTGCCATGGTGCTGGCGAGCGCCGGCCTGCAGGTGCTGGTGCTCGATGCCGGGCCCGCGCTCAGTGCCCGCCAGGCCTTTGGTCGTGAGCCGCTGAACAGCCTCAAGCGGGTGGCCAACATCAGCAGCGGCCGTCAGTGGCAACAGGTGCAGCATCCGGGCTATTGGAAGGCCAACCCAGACCTGTACGTCGATGAGCGGCAGAACCCCTACAGCACGCCCCCTGATCGCCCTTTCCTCTGGAGTCGGGGGCGGCAGGTTGGCGGCAAGAGCCTTACCTGGGGCGGCATCACCCTGCGCCTCTCCGACCACGAGTTCAAGGCGGGCGAGCGGGATGGCCATGGCCCGTCCTGGCCGATTTGCCACGCCGACCTGGCCCCCTACTACAGCCGACTGGAGCGCTTCCACGGCGTGCACGGCCATCGCGATGGCCTGCCCCAGTTGCCGGATGGGGAGTTTCAGCCACCGCTGCCATTCACGCCGGCGGAGCGCCACCTCCAGCAGGCGATCGGCCGGGAGTTGGATCTGCCGCTGATCCACTCCCGTGGCTTTGCGCTGCACCGCCCCGGCAGCGGCCCCTGGCCCCGCTCCTGCTCCCAGGGGGGAGCACTGGCCCAGGCCCTGGCCACCGGCCGGGTGACGCTCCGCCCCGGGGCGGTGGTGAGCCATGTGGAGTTCGATCGCACGCGCCGCCGCGCCGAGGCCGTGGTGTACGTGGAGGGGGCCAGCGGTACACGGCAGCGGGTGCAGGCCCAGCTGGTGGTGCTCTGCGCCTCCACGCTGGAATCGGTGCGGATCCTGCTCCACTCCACAGAGGCGCATCAGCCCAATGGGCTGGCTGATCCCTCCGGCAGCCTGGGCCGCCATCTGATGGATCACATCTCCAGTTGCCGCTTCTTCGCGCTTCCCGATCAGCCGCCCCCGTCCGGCCCCAGCGAATTGTCCGGGGCGGGCAGTGCCTTCATTCCCAACACCGTGAACCTCGGCGATGGGGCCGAGCCTGTGCCCTTCCGCCGTGGCTACGGCCTCTGGGCTGGCGTGCAGCGCTTTGATCCACCGGCTCCGTTCAAGCGGTGCCCCGGTGAGGCGGTCGGCTTCCTGATCGGCCAGGGGGAAGTGCTGCCCCAGGCCCACAACCGACTCACCCTTTCGGGCACCGCCACCGATGCCTGGGGCCTGCCGGCCCCCCACATCGATGTGCACTGGGGCGAGAACGAAACGCAGCTGGTGGCCCACATGCAGGCGCGCATGGCGGCGGTGGTGGCGGCTGCCGGTGGACGCATCCGGCCGTTGGAGGATCTGTTTCTGTTTCCGATCGCCGAGCCGCTGCTGCGACTCGGTGTGGCGTTGTCAGCGGAGGCGGCGCCGCCGGGCTACTTCATCCATGAACTGGGTGGAGCCCGCATGGCGGCTGGCCCGGACAGCGGGGTGGTGGACCCTTGGAACCGCTGCTGGCAGGCCCCCAATCTGCTGGTCACCGATGGGGCCTGCTGGCCCAGTGCCGGCTGGCAGAGCCCCACGCTCACGGAGATGGCGATCACCTGGCGAGCCTGCGCCCATGCCGCCCACAGGTTGCGCACCGGCGCGATCGATGGGGCTGTGAGCGCCTCCTGACCGGACCACGCGGGCGGTGTCAACGACCACAAAAGCAATCAGGGGCCTCCTGCACAATTCGCGAGCGACCTTTAACCGGGTCGGGCAAGGGAGATTCCAAAGCGGGGGCCTTCGGGCTTCCGCTTTTTTGTTGGTGGCTTGCGAACCAGCAGGCTGTTCCCGAACCGCAGTTAACGGCGCATTGTTTGTTGTCGGCGCGTACGGCTTGCGCCGTTGATAGCGGTGTTCAAAGAAATGAAGTCCGGAAGATGCACGCTCACGGATCAACCATGCGCGTTTGAAACCATACGCCTTTGAAATCACATGCCAAAAAAGCACATGCCTGAAAAGTCGCGTGGCTGAAAAGCACGTGAACGATAAGCACGTGCTTGGGAGAAATTTCTTCGGACCGGGCGGCCTGATTGATGCCCTCCGGTGCTGCTCCGGTGCAGCTCCGGTGCTGCCTCCCTGCTTCCCGTCAGATCAGACGGCCTTTGGGCGGCTGGCTGCGCATGAACAGACCGTTGAGGTAGTGCTGCGTGACGCAGCCGTCGGTGCAGCCGTTCTGGAACAGAAAGCTGGCCAGGGCCGAACTGACCAGCTGGTACTGGTCCCAATGGGGATGGCTGCGGATGAAGTCGCGCATGCCGTCGAACAGCGGTTCAGGGATCTCCGCCTCCAGGCTCACGCGGCCCTCTGCAGCCACCCCGGCCTCACCAAGATCTGCCTTGCTCCGCCCGGTGCCGCTGGCGGCCTCGCTGCTGCTGCTCATGCCGTTGCGTCCCTGGCCTGTGGTCCTGTTCAGCGCGTCGCTCAATGCCGTGGCTCTTCGGTTAAGCCCACATAGCCACAGCGACGGCAGGCCCGTCAAAGCGGGGCGCCTGGGTGAAACCCATGCCGGCTCGCCTTGAGAAAGTCAGCTGCGGTGCCCCTTCCTCGCCGGTCATCCGCAAGCGGTCTGGCGGGTGAAGCCACTGAGATCGTTTGTCAAGAAGGCTGCCGGGAAACCCGCGTAATCCCCAGATTCAAGAGCTTGAAAGGCCTTCTCCCAGCCTCACCTGTGGAAAAACCCCTCCCGTTCTGGGGAAAACCATGGTCACCTGGGGAAATCGTCGACATATCAGCAGGGCTTATGTCCTGTGGATCTCTTGAGTCCCGGGGGTCGGCGAGACGGTTGGGTCTGCGTTAGCGGGGGGTGCTGCCGCCAGGCTGCGCGGCCCGAGCGGGTGGTCGGCGTGGGGGTAGCGGGTGTGCGCGTGGTTGTGCCCATGGGCGTGGTCATGGTCATGGGCGTGGCTGTGGTCGGATCCGCGGCCCAGGGGGAGCGGCACGCCATCGGGCTGGCAGGCGCCGGTGCATTCCCGCTCGCACAACGTGCACGATTCGATTAACCCCTCCACATGGTGATGGTGGCTCCGTTGCGGATCGCCCACCTCCGTCTCGAAGCCCAGCACCTGGGCCCGGTACTTGCAGAGAGAACAGTTCATCTGGGTGTCCCCACGCACCACTTCTTCCACACGCTCATGGAAGGTGTCAATCACCAGTGGATGGTCACCGAGATAAGGGGCATGCACGAATTCCACCGCGGGATGATCAGCCGCTACACGCTCGCTGTGCAGCCGGATGCGGCTCACCAGCACACCGGAAAACAGAAAGTAGGGGAACACCACGATGCGGCGAAAGCCCAGCTTCACCACATGGCGCAGCCCTGGCTCCACCAGCGGAAAGGTAACGCCGGAGTAGAGAGTTTCTCCCCAGCCGAACCCGAAGCCTTCCACCAGCATGCGGGTCACTTTGCTGACGTTGGAATTGGCGTCGGGATCGGAAGAGCCGCGCCCCACCACCACCAGCAGGGTGTCGTGCAAGGGCACCGCTGGCCCGCCGGCGGCTGCAACGGCCGCATCGGCCTGCTGCAGCGCGCTGCGGATGCGGGCGCCGGCAGCTTCGATCATCTTGCGATCGACACCCAGCTCGCGGCCGTAATCAATGCGCAGGCCGGATTCGGCCGCGTAGGTGTTGAGAACGGAGGGAATGTCGTTCTTGGCGTGGCCGGCGGCAAACAGCATTCCCGGCACGGCCAGCACATGCTCAACCCCCTGCTGGCGCAGTTGGTCGAGGCCGTCGCGCAGGATCGGCCGGGCGAACTCCAGATAGCCGTAGGCCACTGGCAGGTGGGGCAGGCGCTGCTGCAGCCCGATGGCGAGTTGGGCGAATTCTTCGACGGCCAGACGGTTGCGGCTGCCATGGCCGCAGACCATCACACCGAGCTTGCCGTTGGCAGAGGCTTCCGCCAGAAGTTGCGCTGGAAGAGAAGCCATCACAAGACCTATCTGGAGGGACCCTATCGCTCCTCCCTCCCGGCGGCGCTGCCGCCATGCTGAGGCCATTGCTCCAACCCGCTCCGATGACCACCACCTCCACCACCCTGCTGGGGTACGGCGCGGCGGCGCTCACAACCTTGAGTTTTTTCCCCCAGGCGATCAAAACCCTGCGCAGCGGCGACACCAGCGGCATCTCTCTGCGGATGTACACGCTGTTCACCGCAGGGATCTGCTGTTGGTTGCTCTACGGCCTGATCACAGGCGATGGACCGCTGATCGCCGCCAATGCCATCACCCTGTTGCCCGCTTCGGTGGTGCTGGAGCGCAAGCTCCAGGCCCTCAGGCGCTGTAAGCCTTCCGTGAGGGGATCGGGTAAGGGATCCGCCGGTGACGCATCCGCTTCCACACCCGCACGAACGCCCTGATCACCAGCTCCAGCTCGCCCCGGCTCAGGCCGCTGTCCTTGAGCTGGCCATCGCCATGGCGCGCTTCGATGATGCGGCGCACCATGGCGCAGGCTTCCTGCTCGGACGTGCCTGGAGGAAGCGAGCGGAGTGCGGCCTCGCACCCATCGGCCAGCATGAGAATCCCCGTTTCGCGGCTTTGGGGCGTGGGCCCGTGGTAGCGGAAGCGCTGCTCCGGCACGTCGGGATCCCGCTCCCGGGCCTGATAAAAGAAGTAGCCCATCTTCAACGTTCCCTGATGCTCGGGGATGAAATCGGCCAGCGGCCGCGGTAGTCGGTATTTGCGGGCCAGCTTGAGCCCCTCGTCTACATGGGCCTGCAGGATTGCGGCGCTGGCGAAGGGGTCGTTAAGGATTTCGTGGGGGTTGGTGCCCTCCGATTGGTTCTCGATGAACCACTGCGGTGCATGCAACTTGCCGACGTCGTGATACATGGCGCCGGTGCGGATCAGGTCGACGTCTGCCTGGATCGCCCTAGCGCCTTCCTCGGCCAGCCCGCAGATCATCAAGGTGTGCTCGAAGGTGCCCGGTGCTTCCATCGACAGCCGCCGCAACAGGGGCCGTTCCAGGTCGGCCAGCTCCAACAGCCGGGCACGGGTGAGCAGGCCGAAGAAGCTTTCCACCAGTGGCCCCAGCAGCAGGCCGCCCATCAACAGGCCGCCCATCAGCAGCGCCTCTCCGGCCAGCTCACTGCCGCTCGGTGTCACCCGCATGGCGCCGGGCAGCTTGTAAGACACCTGCAGCACCAGCCACTGCAGGACCAACGCCCCGAGAGGCAGCACCAGCGCCAGCTGCACCAGCTGGGCGCGGCTGCGCTGGCGGCCCGCCACCACCGCCGCCACCGCCGCCACCAGGGCAGCCACCAGCAGCCGCTGCTCGTTGAAGCCGTCGAGGGGTTGGGGCCACAACAGGCTGGCCACCGCCAGCCAGGCCAGGCCCGCCCCCGTGCCCAGGCCCTGGGCCAGCAGCAGGGTGGGGGGCACCAGCAGCGCCAGTGGGCTGGCGGTATTGCCGAGCCAAAGCTTGCAGCCCTGCACCACCAGCAGGGTGCCCAGGGCCAGCAGGGCATGGCGTGGCTCCAGGCTTGCCCGCCAGCGCCGCAGCAGCAGCACCATCAGCGCGCTGCCGGCGAAGGCCTCGAAGGCATGGCCCAGCCAGGCCCGAAGCAGGGGCCGCCGGTTCACCATGCCGAAGTAATCGAGCACGTCGTAGGCCTGGGGGCTGATCGGCTCCCCCTGACGGGTGATCAGTTCTCCCTTCTCCACGGTGATGCGCGGAATGCCCTGCTGGGTGAGCAGTTCCTCGATCAATCCCTGGGTGAGACCGGCATCGGTGCGCAGGTTGGAGCGGCCCTGCAGATTCACCGCCAGCAGCCGGCTGCCCAGCCCCAGGCCGGGTTCCGCCAGCGGCGCCAGCTGCAGGGCGGCGGCGGCCTGTAGCTGGCTTTTGGCAATGCTGCTGACGATGCCCTGGCTGAGCATGCGGCGCTGAGCCACCCGCAGCGCCTGCTGCCACTGCGCCAGCTGCTGGGGCGTGAGGTTGACCAGCCAGGCCTGCTCCACCGGGTTCAAGTTGAGCGGCCCCACCCGGTTCTGGGGGGAGGCCGCCACCAGCTCCAGCTCCCGCAGTTGCCGCTCGAGGCGTTGCTGAAGCTCCTGGTCGGCCTGGGCATCCACCACTTGCACGTGGGTGCGGCTGCCCAGTTGGAAGCGCCGCTGCTCCAGGGCGTCGCTGTCCACCACGGTGGCGGCCTCCGGCGCCCGGGTGCTCTGCGGGGCTGGGATTCCCGGCCTCAGACTGGGCTCCACCAGCCAGGGCCAGCTCGATACCCCCGCCACCAGCACGCACACCAGCCCCACGGCCAGCCAGTCACGCCGACGCCACGGGCAGAGCGCCTGGCAGGGCGATTCCTGCCGGAGCCATCGCTGCCAGAGCCTCTGGATGCGCCGACGCAGCAGCACACTCTCCACCACCGGAGTGGTCAAGCTAGCGAGAACGTCAATCGCGGTCTGGAGGCATGCTGGGCCTTGAACCGTTAATGGTGGCCATGGCGGAGCTACTCGATGGGCGTCAACTGGCAAAAGACGTGGAAGACCGGCTCCAGCAGCTGGTCGCTGCGGGCCTGGAGCGGGCCGGACGCCCGCCAGGACTGGCCGTGCTGCGCGTCGGTGATGACCCGGCCAGCGGTGTCTACGTGGCCAACAAGGAGAAGGCCTCGGCCCGGGTGGGAATCGCCAGCCATGGCGCCCACCTGCCGGCCGGCAGCAGCGCCGCCACGGTGCTCGCCGAGATCCAACGCCTCAATGCCGATCCAGCCGTGGACGGGATCCTGCTGCAGTTGCCCCTGCCGGAGGGGCTGGCGGAAGCCCCACTCCTGAATGCGATCGACCCGGGCAAGGATGCCGATGGCCTGCACCCCTGCAACCTGGGCCGCTTGCTGAAGGGGGAACCTGGACCGCGCAGCTGCACCCCCGCGGGCGTGATGGCCTTGCTGGCGCGCGCGCGTGTGCCGCTGGAGGGGGCCCGCGCCGTGGTGGTGGGGCGCAGCATCCTGGTAGGCCAGCCGATGGCGCTGATGCTGCAGGCCGCCAATGCCACCGTCACCGTGGCCCACTCCCGCAGCCGCGATCTGGCGGCGCTGTGCCGCGAAGCGGATGTGCTGGTGGTGGCGGCCGGCCGGCCACGGCTGATCGGCGCCGAGCACGTGAAACCCGGTGCAGTGGTGGTGGATGTGGGCATCCACCGCTTGCCGCCGTCACCAGCCGATGGGCCCAGCGGCCGCGGCGGGCTCTGCGGCGATGTGCGCTTCGAGGAGGTGGAGCCGATCGCCAGCGCGATCACCCCCGTGCCCGGCGGTGTGGGCCCCATGACCGTGACGATGCTGTTGGTCAACACGGTGGCCAGCTGGCGGGCGGCCTTTGCTCCACCGGTTGCTGGCGATGGAGTTGAGCCTGCGGCAACAGATCCGCTCGCCGATCTGTTGCCTGGGGTGCCCGTCGGCGCCATGGCCTGAGAGAATCCGCCTCGGTGCGCTGGTATCCATGGCCGTGGCGGTGAGCACGGAGTTCGATTTCGCGGCCTACCTCGAGGCGTCCCGCCAGCGGGTGGAGTCGGCCCTTGATGCCGCCCTCGGTCCGGAGCGGCCCGAATCGTTGCGGGAGGCGATGCGCTACTCGCTGCTGGCGGGGGGCAAGCGGCTGAGGCCGATCCTCTGCCTGGCGAGCTGCGAACTGGCGGGAGGCACCAGTGCCCTGGCGCTGCCGACAGCGGTGGCGCTGGAGATGATCCACACCATGTCGCTGATCCATGACGACCTGCCCGCCATGGACAACGACGACCTGCGCCGCGGACGCCCCACCAACCACAAGGTGTTCGGCGAAGCCAACGCCATCCTTGCCGGTGACGCCCTGTTGACCCGTGCCTTCGAAATGGTGGCGCTGCGCAGCCCGGGCGTGGCGCCGGAACGGCTGCTGCGCGTGCTGGGTGAACTGTCGTTGGCGGCCGGCGCGCCCGGGCTGGTGGGCGGCCAGGTGGTGGATCTGGAATCGGAGGGCCGCCAGGTTGATCTCGATACGCTCGAATACATCCACCTGCACAAGACCGGCGCTCTGCTGCAGGCCAGCGTGCTCACCGGTGCCCTGATCGCCGGCGCCGCAGACGACCTCCTGGCCGCCCTGCGCACCTACTCCCGCGGCATCGGCCTGGCCTTCCAGATCATCGACGACATCCTGGATCTCACCGCCAGCAGCGCAGTGCTGGGCAAGACGGCCGGCAAGGATCTGGCCGCCGACAAGACCACCTATCCGAAGCTGCTGGGGCTGGAAGAATCGCGCCGCCGCGCCGAAGCGCTGGTGCGAGAGTCCAAAGAGGCGCTTGAGCCATGGTTGGCCCAGGCCAGCCCGCTGGTGGCCCTGGCGGATTACATCACCAGTCGCGATCGATGATCGCTGTCCTCTCCGGAACCCCTCCCCTGTTTCAATTGCTCGGCAATGGTGTGCTCGCCTGGGCGCTGATCGCCTGCGGTCTGGCGCAATTCTCGAAGTTGCTGATCGAGCTGGTGGAGCACCGGCGCTGGCGCCCAGCGGTGCTGTTTGAAACCGGTGGCATGCCCTCGAGCCACGCCGCCCTGGTCACAGGGGCGGCGGCAGGCATCGGCTGGCAGCAGGGTTTCGATGATCCGTTGTTCGCTTTTGCCGCCACGATCGCCTTTGTGGTGATGTACGACGCCAGCGGCGTGCGCCGGGCCGCCGGGCTGCAGGCCGGTGCGATCAATGCCCTGCCGCCCGCCACCTGGCAGAACGCCGCACCAGCCAAGCCGCTGAAGGAAAATCTCGGCCACACACGCCTGGAGGTGCTCGCCGGCAGCCTGATCGGCCCGGCCATCGCCCTCACTGGCCTGGCTTTGGCGGGTTCACCGCTGCAGATCGCCCAGAACTGGGGCTGGTTGCCGCTGGCTTGAGCCTTCCTGCCGCTGATGCCCAAGCCTTCACGCCAGGTCAGCGCCAGGCGGTGAAGGCGTTCGTGGCCTGGCTGGAGGCCCCGGCCGACGGCCGGCCTTTCGTGCTGAGCGGCTATGCCGGCACCGGCAAGACGTACCTCTCGATGGCCTTTCTGGCGGAGGTGGAGCGGCGGGATCTCTGCTGGACCGTGGTGGCCCCCACCCACAAGGCAGTGGGTGTGCTGCGCCACTACCTGGAGCTCAGCGGCCTGCGGCCCACCTGGTTCCCCTCCACCCTGCACCGGCTGCTGCGGCTGAAGCTGCGCCGCGATGGCGGCCGCGAGATCTGTGAGGAAACCGAGCAGACCGCGGTGGCCTTGGAGCCACTCGCCCTGGTGCTGATCGATGAGGCCTCGATGGTGGACAGCGCCTTGCTGCAGATCGCCCTGCGCTGCGCCCATCCCTACGGCACCCGGCTGGTGTTCGTGGGTGATCCCGCCCAGCTGCCGCCCGTGGGGGAGCCGCTCAGCCCGGTGTTTGATCTGCAGCGGGCGGAGCTGACCCGGCTCGAGCAGGTGGTCCGCCACCGGGGACCGGTGTTGCGGCTGGCCACCGGCTTACGGGAGGAGCGGCTGCCCTGCCGCTTGCCGCCCCAGCTGCCGGCCATCCGGCGTCCTGACGGCATGGTGGCCCTGCTGGAGCGCTCCGCCTGGCTGGTGGCGGCCCAGCAGGCCCTGCGCCGCGCCGCCGAGGGGGACAACCCTGACCAGGCCCGCATCCTCTGCTACACGAACCGCAGCCTTGAGCAACTGGTGCCCCTCGCCCGGCGCGCCATCCATGGCGAGATGGCCGACCAGCTGCCCGTCTTGCCCGGTGAGGTGCTGATCACGCGCATGGCGGTGATGGCGCCCGCCTGCCGGGAGGGGGCGGAGGGGGGTGAGGAACCGGACATGGTGCTGGCTTCGAACCGAGAGCTGGTGGTGCGCGATGTGAAGCCCGAGCGCTGCGATCTGGCGGAATTCGGCCTGGCGGGTCGCGAGGTGCTGGAGCTGTTCGATGGGCTGGCTGCGCCGGTGATTGACACCCAACTGGTGACCGTGCAGCAGCCGGACGGGGACCTGTCGCTGCGGTTGCTGCCGCCGGCCGGCACACCGGCCCGGCGGCAACTGGAAGGGGTGTTGGCGCAGCTGCGGCAGCAGGCCAGGGCGCTGGGCAAGAAGGAAGCCCGCGCCCTCTGGCGCCGCTACTTTCTGGTGCGGGATGCCTTCGCCTCCCTGGCGCCGGCGGCCGTGCTCACGGTGCACCGCAGCCAGGGCAGCAGCTTCGGTGAGGTGTTCATCGCCGAGGATGTGTTCTGGCCCTCCGATCTGCAGCTGCGCCGGCAGCTGGTGTACGTGGCGGTCAGCCGGGCGCGCACAGCCGTGTGGATGGTGGCGGGAGCGGGCTCCAGCGCTGATCGTGACTGCTGGAACCGCTGGCTGGCAGATGGAGAAGCCTGAGCCCTGAGCCCTCCCTCAGCCCGGCGCGACGCTGCTCAGACCATGCGCAGGCCTTCGATGCCCTGCCAGGCCAGGTAGGCCGCCAGCGCCAGGCTGAGGCCGCCCACCACCAGATCCCCCCGGGCGAACAGCAGCCGCTTGGCGCTCTCCAGCAGCGGCAACATGCGATCACGGGCCAGAGCCACCGCCAGGAACGGCACCAGCAGCAGCAGGCTGGAGGCCAGGGTGAAGGCCGCGGCCATCAGCAGCTCCTGGCCGCGGCCCAGTTGAGCCTCCAGCAGCGCCGACGCCCCCTTGGCCATCAGAAACAGGTCGTCCGGGCTGACCACCTCCAGCGCGGCCCCGGCGCCGATCAGCAGCGGCAGGGGCAGGCGGCAGAAACGATCGAGCTGGCGCGTCCAGCCCGGAGCTTCCGCCGGACCATCGCCGCGGCTGGCGGGCAGAAGCTCCCGCACCCCCAGGGTGAACAGGGCTCCGGCCCCCATCAGATCCAATCCCGTGCGGTGGCTGCTGCCCTGCTCCATGGTGAGCAGCAGGCCGTGCCCGAGGGTGAGCAGCACGGCCACCATCGCGGCGATCGTGACGATCCAGCTGAGCACGAACAGGCCGCCACGCCGCAAGGGATGCTCACCGAGCAGCAACAGCAGCAGCAGGCCCACATGGATCGGGCTGAGGCTGATGCCGCTTCCATAGGCGATCAGTTCGGTCCAGAGCGTGGGGTTGTGCATCGGGGCGCCCGGGCGCGGTGTGCGTCCCGGCCAGGATGACGCACACCGCACTCAGCGGCGGATCTCGAACCAGTCGTCGCCGGCGATCGGCATCAGGCTGGGAATCACCTCACTCACCAGCGCCCCGGCCGGCCCCGACTCGCACCAGAGGCGCAGGTCGAGGAGTTGCTGGTTCTGGCCTTCCGCCTGCACCTCCACCGACCCATCGCTGCGGTTTCGCACCCAGCCCGCCACCCCGAGCGCGGTGGCGGCGCGGCAGCAGGCCTGGCGGTAGCCCACGCCCTGCACATTGCCGCGCACAATCAGCTGCCAGCGCTCCCGGGACGCCAGGGAGTCGGCGCTGCGGCGGCTGCCGCTGCCACGGCGAACGGAGCTGTCTGCCGGGCTGCGGCGTGGAGGCGCCGGCAGATCGCCGAACACCCAGCCCAATGGAGGTGAAGCCAGGTGGCGTGAAGCGTGCGCGTCGTCCATCCTTCACTCCGCGGCGGGCAACCCCATCCCTCAAGTTGCCATAGCTGCTGGATTCCGTCCATCACGCCGTTGCTGGCCGACATAGAAGCAGCCGCACTGGGCCCAGTGGCTGCATTGAGCCCGGTGGCTGCACAAAGCGCAGCAGATGGATTAAGCGCAGCAGATGCACGAAGCGCAGAAGGTGCAGTGGGCGTGGGGTGCAGCTCCCAGCGGTGAAATTCGTGGCCGCAGACGGGTTCGCCGCAGCGTGCCACCAGCCCGTTGTGGCTGGGGGTGGCCTGGCGGTAGCCCAGCTGGAGGGCTCCGCGCCGGGCCGTGAACGGCAGCAGGCCGGCCATCCGGTAGGCCTCGCCCTGCGGATCCTCCAGCGCCTGTCCCAGCAGCAGCAGGCCGCCGCATTCGGCGTAGATCGGCAGGCCGGCGGCCGCGGCATGCCGCAGGTCGGCCAGGCTGCGCCGGGCGGCAGCCAGCTCCGGCGCGTGCAGCTCCGGGTACCCGCCCGGCAGGATTACCCCCTGGCAATCCGGCGGCAGCGGCGCATCTGCCAAAGGCTGCCAAGGCTGCAGCTCCACCCCCATCGCCTCGAGCAGTTCGGTGGCTTCCGGGTAGCGGAAGTGGAAGGCGGCATCGGCGGCGATGGCCAGGGTCACGGGCTCAGGCGCTGCAGCCTCGCCTTCGAGCCCGAGCGCCCAGCGGATCGGATCGCCGCCGGTGGAGCTGGCTGGTGAGCCGGAGGCTGAAGAAGAGGGGGGCGCTAGCAGGGGCAGCAGCCGCTCGAGATCGAGGTGCCGCTCGGCCAGCGCTGCCCACTCTGCGCAGGTGCCTTCGAGGTTGTGGAGTTCATGGGCCGGCAGCAGGCCCAGGTGCCGAGATGGCAGGCTCAGGCCCGGATGGCGCGGCAGCAGGCCCAGCACCGGCATGCCGATGGCCGCGAGGGCATCGCTGAGCAGTGCCTGGTGCCGCGCCGTGCTGACGCCGTTGAGCACCACCCCGGCCATGGTGAGGTCGGAGCGGTGATGCCGGAAGCCGTTGACCAGCGCCGCCACCGAACCGGCCTGACGGCTGGCTTCCACCACCAGCACCACCGGCAGCTGCAGCGCCGCGGCCAGCTCGGCGGAGCTGCCCTCGTCGCCGGGACCGCGGCCATCGAACAGGCCCATTACCCCTTCCACCAGGCAGTGGTCGGCCTGACGGCCCCACCAGTGGAAGCTGCGCTCCACCCAACTTGAGCCGCAGAGCAGACGGTCGAGGTTGCGGCACGGCCGGCCGCTCACCCGAGATAGCAACTGGGGATCGAGGTAGTCGGGACCCACCTTGAAGGTCTGGACACTGCGGCCGCGTTGACGCAGCAGCGCGGTGAGCGCCAGGGTGAGCAGCGTTTTACCGCTGCCGCTGCAGGGGGCCGCAATCAGACAGGCCATTGGCGCCGGCCCTCCGCCACTGCATTCAAGGCCGCGTCAGTGGGGCAGCAGCTTGGCCGCCAGCGGGGCCGCGGCGGCCAGCAGGGGGGTGGTGGAGTCGTGGCCGCCGCCCAGCAGCCGCCCCATTTCCATCTCATCGGATCCGGGCACCTTGGGCACCACATCTTCCGCCAGCTCCATGCGTGCCACGCCGCCGGCCTCCAGGCGCATGCAACCGCCGGTTTCCGAACAGAGGATCACGCAGAGCGGCTGGCGGTCATCGGGCTCGCAGATCAGCCGCAGCCCCACGATCGTGCCTGGATGGCTGCTGGGGATCCCCACCGGCACCGGCATCAGCTTGAGGCGCACTTCCGTGCCGTCGCTGCGCTCGAAGTCGGCGCCGATCGCATCGCCGTCCATGCTGTAACTGGTCACGAAGTGCCAGCCGAGCCGGTCGGCGATCCAGGCTGCCAGCAGCAACCCCTGGACCGGGTGACTGCCCTCCACGTCGATGTCGAGATGCACCACGTGGCTGAGCGATTCACGCCGGCCGGGGGGATCGAACACCATCGCCAGCGATTCGCGCCAGCCGCGCAGCCGCAGCCAGTTGAGGTCGTTGACGGCGGTGCTGCTGTTGACGCGCTCCTCCAGCAGATCGAGGCAGCGGCGCGGCGGGCCGAGCGCGCTGTCGATCACCAGCCGGCGGCCTGGGCTGCTGAGGGCCGCCAGCAGATCGGGCGCTTCCTCCAGAGATCCGTTCCACCACACCCAGCAGGGCAGGTCGTCGGGCACCAGGGGCTGGAGCAGGCTCAGGCCCTCGCGCAGGGCGTCGAAGTCGCCCCTCAGCACCACCACATCTCCGCAGGTGGCGCCGTTGTTGCCTTCCTCACTGAGCGGGCAGTAGGCCGCCACCAGCGTTTCCAGGCCGGCGCTCTTGCTGAGGGTGGGCGCCAATGTGATCAGTCGGCGCGGCTGATAGGCGCTGATGGCCGATTCAACGTGTTGGCCGCGCAGGTCTTCGCCGACGTGGTCGACACCGGTGTGTTCGCCCAGCGCCCAGGCCAGCTCCGGCGCCAGCGGTGACGTGCTGGGGGGAAGGCCGCAGAAGTCGACCGCTTCCCGGGCCGCCTCCAGCACTTCCGGACGCACCACCCCGGTCACCGGGCCCTCCAATCGGCCCAGCCGCACCAGATGCTGCTCAACCCAGGCGGGTTGCCACACCAGCAGGGTGAAGGTGCTGGCCCCGCTGCTGTGCCCCAGATCGTGCTGCCAGAGCTTCTCCAGGTAGCTGGTGAGCTCGGGGGGTGGCAGCTCCACCGGGGCCTGAAGGGTCAGTTGGGGGGTCATGGGGAGAGGGTCAGGGCGGGTGGACGACGGGCGTGTGCGGTGGGAAGCGGGCGGTTCAGGGGCGGCGCCACATCAGGTCGTCGCTGGCTAGCAGGCTGTCGGCGGCGGCGGGGCCCCAGGTGCGGGCTTCATAGGGCTGAACAGGAAGTTGCCAGGGGCTGTCCTCGATCAGCTCCAGCAGGGGGGTGTACAGCCGCCAGGCCGCTTCCACTTCATCGCCGCGGGTGAACAGGGTGGGATCGCCCAGCATGGCGTCGGCGAGCAGGCGCACGTAACCCTCATCGGAGGGTTCCCCGAACGATTCGTCGTAGGAGAACTGCATGTCGACCGGCCGGCTGCGCATGCCCGAGCCCGGTGCCTTCACTTCGAAGCGGAATTCGGCGCCCTCGTTGGGCTGGATGCGCAGGATCAGCTGGTTAGCGGTGGGGCTGCCGCCGGCGGCGTCGAACAGGTGCACCGGCGCCTCACGGAAGGTGAGCACCACCTCGCTGAGCCGCTTCGGCAGCTGCTTGCCGGTGCGCAGGTAGAAGGGCACCCCCTGCCAGCGCCAGTTGTCGATGAACAGCTTCATCGCCACATAGGTTTCGGTGGTGCTGTTGGGGTTGACCCCTGGCTCCTCCCGATAACCCTTGATTGGCCGGCTGCGCGAACCGCCGGGGCCGTACTGGCCGCGCACGCAGCAGTTCCAGGGCTCGGCCTCATCGGCGAGGCGGGCGGCCTGCAGCACCTTGGCCTTTTCGTTGCGGATCGCTTCCGGGTCGAAGCGGCCCGGCGCTTCCATCGTGGTGAGCGCCAGCATCTGGGTGAGGTGGTTCTGCACCATGTCGCGCAGGGCGCCGGAACTTTCGTAGTAGCCGGCCCGTTCCTCCACCCCCACGGTTTCGGCGGCGGTGATCTGCACGCTGGAGATGAAGTTGCGGTTCCAGATCG
The DNA here is from genome assembly GCA_937919075.1 of uncultured Cyanobium sp. Taxonomy (GTDB): domain Bacteria; phylum Cyanobacteriota; class Cyanobacteriia; order PCC-6307; family Cyanobiaceae; genus MW101C3. The sequence goes on from CALFOF010000083.1 coordinate 18,309, forward strand.
GCTCGAAGATGGTGTTGGCGAAGCGCAGCACCAGGATGTTCTGGACCGTTTCCTTGCCCAGGTAGTGGTCGATCCGGAACACCTGGTTTTCCTTGGCGCAGGTCTGCACGATCCGGTTGAGCTTCTCGGCGCTGCCGTAGTCACGGCCGAAGGGCTTCTCGATCACCACCCGGCTGCGCAGCGGGTCGTTCAGCAGGCCGGCGTCGGCGAGGGCGCGGCAGCCGCTGCCATAGAAGGTGGGCGACACCGATAGGTAGAAGGTGCGGTTGGAGCGAGTGGCCCGCACGATCG
>CALFOF010000084.1 GCA_937919075.1 uncultured Cyanobium sp.
CTGGGAATAGCGTCATTGTGGGCTTCAGATCTGTGCCTGATCGTTGTGATTCCCCTAGCGCAGCTGCCGACGCCACTGCCGCTGACATCGCCACTGCCGCTGCAGTTCCCACTGGAGGCGGCCTGGGTGCTGCCCTGCGAGGGCTCGCTCAGATGGGAGCTGCTTCAAGAGATGGAATTGCCCCGGGACGGCAGCGACGGCCAACCGCTCGGCGGCTTTTCGGCCGCCGCCATGGACCCTGACGGCCGCACCCTCTGGCTGTTGAGTGACGCCGAGGCTCCCTTTTTGGTGCCGGTGCATGGCGTGGCGCGGCTTGGTGTGAGCACCGACAAGCCACCGGTGCTGGGGCGCCGGCTGGTGCTCTCCGATGCCAATGGCCAGCCGTTTGCCCACCCCCTCGACGGTGAAGGGCTGGTGATCAAGGGTGATGCGCTTTGGATTGTGAGCGAAGGGCGCCGCACGGCGGAGCAGCCACCTCGGTTGCTGCGCTTTCACCGCTTCAGTGGGCGCCTGCAGCAGGCGTTGGACTTGCCGGAGGCCTGGCAGGCGGCGCCGCAGCGGGGCCTGGGCTCCAACCACGGGCCGGAATCATTGATCTTGCTGCCAGGCCCGCCCCCAGCTGCGGGCCGCCCTGGTTCCTCCCCTTCCCTGTTGCTGGCGGCCGAGCGTCCGTTATTGCAGGACCCCCAGGGATCGCTGCGACTGCTGCGCTTCGGCCCACTGGCCCACAGCCTGCCCGGCCGCGCCACATCGGCCCCCGCAGCTGGTTTCACTCCGGCGGGCCGGTTGGCCGTGGCGCTGGAGGGGCCCAACTGGGGGCTCACCGAGTTGCTGGCACCGCCGGGCTCTGGCCTCCTGTTTGGACTGGTGCGGGGCTTCGCCGCGCCGAACCGCTGGTGGGCGCGGCTGCTGGAGTTCCCCCTGCCGCCGGCGCAGCCTGCTGGCGACAATGCACCACCGCTCACGCCAGTGCGGCAGTGGGATCTACTGGCGGCAGGGCTCAGCCCCGACAACTGGGAGGCGCTCGCCGTGGGCCCGTCCTTTGCTGATGGCCGCCCCACCCTGCTGCTGGCGAGCGACGACAACTTCAATCCACTTCAGGCCAACCGACTTGCTCGGATCGCGCCAGTGTGCGTGGCGCGTCCGTGACAAGCCTTGGGAACCCAGGCCTTGCTGGGAGGTGTGCTTCAGCTCTGGTCGGCGCCGGAGCCGAGCCGCTCGAGGCTTGGCATTAACGCCACCGCCGCCACCAGCCCTAACGCCACGATCAGCAGGGCCGGGATGAGTGCGGTGGACACCCGCTCGTCGCCGGCGTATTGATACACCCGCACCGCCAGGGTGTCGAAATCAAAGGGGCGCAACGAGAAGGTGAGCGGCAGCTCCTTGACCGTGTCGACAAACACCAGCAAGGCCCCCACCAGCATCGGACCCTTCAGAAGTGGTAGGTGCACGCGTTTCAGCACCTGGGACCAACTGCAGCCCAGGCCGGTGGCAGCCTCATCCACGCTGGGCGGGATCCGCTCCAGAGCCGCATCGAGGCCCCCTTTGGACACCGCCAGAAAACGATCGCTGTAGCCCCAGAGCAACAGCAGCAGGGGGCTGAGCCCAAGCGGTCCGCCGATCAGCATCAAGGCCAGGGCCAACACCGTGCCGGGGATCGCGTAGCCCATGCCGGCTACGAAGGTGAGCTGGCGCAGGAAGGGCTGGGGAAGCCAACGGCGGGCGATGGCCAGCAGCACCGCCGCCACCACGGTGACCACCGCAGCGGCAAGCGCCAGCCCGAGGCTGCGCAACGTGAGCGCCACCAGTTCTTCGAGCGAATCGCTCTGCAGGTGATCGAGGCTCATCACCAGCCAGGTGAGTGGAATCGCCAGGCTGACCACCGGGGGCACCACGGTGAGCAGCTGGGCCGTGTAGCAACGCCAGCCACTCAGCTGCCATTGCAGCGAGCTGGTGCCTTCATGGCCCATGTTCCAGCGGCGGCTGCGATGGCGTAACCAGCGCTCGGCCCCCACCAGCAGGCTCACCATCACCAGGGCAATCAAGGCCAGCCCCACGGCTCCCTGCAGATCCCCTTCTCCCTGCCAGCGTTGCAGAATCCCGCGCGAAAGGGTGGGCACGCCGAGCATTTCGACCGCGCCCAGTTCATTGACCACCTCCATGCCGCTGAGGGCGACACCAGCCCCGATGGAGGGCAGCGCCAGTGGCAGCGCCACCCGCCGAAAACTGCCCCAAGGGCCGACGCCCAGGCTGCGGCAGGCCTCCAGCTGGCGGTGGCCGCTCATCGAAAAGCTCTCGGTGGAGAGCAGAAACACATAGGTGTAGGTGGTGAGACTGAGCAGCAGCACGGCCCAGCCAATGCCGTGAAAGCGGTAGCCCCAGCGGCTGCCGAGGTCAACGAGCACGGTGGCCAGCACAAAGGCTGGTGCCGCCAAAGGCAGCACCTGCGCTAAGCGCAGCCAACGCCGCCCGGGGAAATGGCAACAGGCCGTGAGCCAACCGTTTGCCGTACCCACCACGGCGCCGATCAAGCCGACACCGACAACGAGCACCACAGTGTTGACCACTTGCTCAAGGCCCTCAGCCCCCAGCTGAAGGGTGCTGGATCCGGGGGCCAATAGGGCATAGCCCACAAGCATCAGCACTGGCAGCAAGGCCAGGGCTGAGACCAGCACAACCGCTGCCGTCAGAGAGGCGCGCCGCATGGGCGGCGGCCCCTTGACAGCTGTTACGCGTTCGGCTGTTGCCAATGCCGCCATTCGGTGTCCTACTTCCAGCCGTCTGCTTCCATCGCCTTGGTGGCAGCCCTGGTACGAGAGCCGATCTGCTCAACCGAGACGCCATCCGCCCTGAACGTACCAAAGCCCTTGAGGTAGGGGTTGTTGCCCACACCCCTGAGCGGGTATTCGTTGTTGGCTTCGGCATAGCCGCGGCCGCCGGTGGGGGAAGCGAGGAATTCGATCAGCTTGATCGCTGCCTGGGGATTTTTGGCATAGCGCGTGACGCCGGCACCGCTGATGTTGACGTGGGACGGGTTCACGTAGACGATCTTCACCTGTTGGGCCAGACGCTTGTCTTCTGCGCCGCCAGCGCCTGAGAGCATGCGGGCCACGTAGTAGGAGTTGACCACGCCGACCCCGCATTCACCTCGGGCAACAGCACGGGCCAGGGGAGTGTCGGAGGTGAAGAACGGCTGTTTGACGTTGGCCACCATGCCACGCACCCAGGCCCGGGTGGTGCTTTCACCGCGCAGGATCATCTGGCTGGCCACCAGGGACTGGTTGTAGGGGCTCTTGCGCTCCCGCAGGCACAGCTTGCCTTTCAAGGCCGGGTTGGCCAGATCCGCGTAGGTGCGAATCGTGGCGGGATTCACCAGTTTCGGGTTGACCACCACAGCGCGCACGCGGCGGGTGAGGCCGAACCAGCGACCCTTGGAATCGCGCAGGTTGGCGGGCACATCGCGCTCCAGTGCGGCGGAGCGGCTGGGCTGGAACAGGCCCTGGTCGGTGGCGATGTCAAGGCGGGCGGCATCCACCAGCACGAGCACATCGGCAGGGCTGTTGCGGCCTTCGGATTTGAGCCGCTCAATGACGGCGTCGTCCTTGGACTCCAGCACCTTCACCCTGATGCCCGTGCGGGCGGTGAACTGGCGGTACAGCTCTTTGTCTGTGTTGTAGTGGCGGCCCGAGTAGACACCGATTTCAACGGGTGCCTGCTGAGCCAGCCCAGCTCCGACTGCGGTGCTGATCGAAACAACCATCAGGCCGGCAGAGGCCCCCTTCAAGGTGGTGGAAGTGATCCGTTTCATCCAGGAAATTGAGCGCCCTATGGCGCGAATGCAACATGTGGAGCGTAGGAATCGAGGGTGAACAGGACGCGACGAAAGGCTGCGCCTTGATGTAGCAAATGTGACCAGAACATTTGCTGATCAGCCAGTGCTGTGGCTGTTTCAAAAAGCC
>CALFOF010000085.1 GCA_937919075.1 uncultured Cyanobium sp.
GGTGTCGGTGCGGCGCTCCTGGTTGATCTGGTGCCGCAGGCGCAGCAGCAGCAAGGTGGTGCGCTCGCTCACCCCCTGGGTGCGGATCACGGCGCTGCGGGCGGCCAGCTCAGGCTCCTCGCCGCTCAGGGCCCGCTCGGCCACAAACTCCGCCAGCTCCACCACCAGCGGATGGGAGCGTGTGAGCAGCTGGGCGCCATCGCGGCAGGGGGTGGTGGTGGCGAGGCTCAGCCGCCCCTCCAGGCCCTGGCTCTCCAGCCGTTCCCGCAACGCGCGCCGCTCCGGCGGGATCTCGGCCAGGTTGAACAGCCACGTCCCGCCAGCCGTTGCTGGTGCCGGCAACCGCAGGCGGGCGCAGGCCTCCACCAGCAGCCGTTCCACCGCAGTGTGGTCGCCGAGGGCCTCCTTGCTGCGCTGCCACTCCGGCAGCACCTCCTCGGGCTTGAGGCGCCGTTGGGCAAAGATCGTCTGCGTGCGTTTGGCGTTCTCCTTGGCGCTCTGCCACTGCTGATCGAGCGTGGCCTCCCAGCCCACCAGCGGCAGCACCTCGGGCATGCCCGGGGGCGTTGCCAGCCCCAGATCCAGCCCCAGCTGCTGCACTGATTCACCCAGCACATCGGCGAGCACCGCCTGGGTGATCGAGTTCATGTCGCCCGGCACTGGCACGCTCACGCCCAGTTCCTTGCGGATCACCTTCTCTTTGTTGAGGATCACCGCCAACACCCGCTCATCCACCGGGTTGCGGCGATTGGGGTCTTTGCAGGCCCCATGCAGCATCACGGCCCGCACGGTGTTGCGGGCCTGGCCAAAGCGATCCACCCGGCCTTCGCGTTGCTCATGGCGCGTGGGGTTCCAGCAGAGGTCGTAGTGGATCACCGCATCGAAACTGCGCTGCAGGTCGATCCCCTCCGAGAGGCAATCGGTGGCCACCAGCACCGGGGTTTTGGGTTTCTCCGGATCGAACGCCTCCGCCTCCAGCGCCGCAATCCGCTCCACCCGCTCCTCGGGCGGCAGCTCGCCGGTGACGGCCCGGACCACAGTGCTGCGCTTGGGCAGGGCGGCGGTGAGTTCTTCTGCCAGGTAGTGAGCGGTGGGGCGGAAGCGGCAGAAGATCACCGGCCGGTAGCCCTCGCCCAGCAGCTCCTGCACCTGCCGCACCAGTTGCCGCAGCTTGGGGTCCTTGCTGGGGCCCCTCAGACCCTCGGCTGTTTCGATCAGCTCCTCGAGATGAGCGCGATCGGCCTCCACCGCCAGATCGCCTCCCGGGGCGGTCTCCTCTTCTGACATCGCCTCATCGAGGCCGTCGAGCACTCCCTGGCTGGCGAGGGCCTCCAGCTCGCTGAGCTGCTGCTCTTCAGTGAAATCGCGGCCGTTGCCCTGCTCCAGGCCAGCCAGCTTGGTGCGCAGCGAGGCAGCTGCGGCCGCAGGGCTGCTGCTGATGCAACGCAGCAACGCCAACGCCGCCCACCAGCTCATGCGCTGCCGCAGCCGGCTCTGGCCGGCGCTGCGCTTGATCAGCGTGCGGGCGTACTCGAGCACGTCGTTGAACAGCGCTCCCCAGGCGCCGGTGAGCTCGTAGGTGGCTTCGCGGGTTTCGCGGTCGGGGAAGTCCGCTCCGTCACTGCCCCACTCCGCCCGGATGTCCTGGCGCCGACGCTGCACGAAGTGATCCCCAAGCTCGTCCCGCAGGGCATCGCGCCGTGATCCCTCGGGCATCGTGCCCAGCTCGGCAAATTTCGCATCCAGCAGCCCCAACAGGTGGTTGAATCCCTCGCTGTCGCCGCTGTGGGGGGTGGCGGTGAGCAGCACCACATGGCGATCCGGCCGTGCCGCCAGACCGCGCAACAGCTCATAGCGCTGGTGCCGGCCCCGCCCCTTGCCGGCGGTGCAGGTGTGGGCTTCATCGACGATCACGAAGTCACCGCAGCCGCGGATGAAGCCGTCGCGGTAGTCGTCGCGCTTGATGGTGTCGAGGCTCACCACCGTGAACGGATAGGCCTCAAACAGCGAGTGGCCCACCGGCAGGTCCTTGCTCAGTCGCCCCACCGTTCCGGGCCGCACCACTTCGGCGTCCAGCTGGAACTGCTGAGCCATGTCGCTGCGCCACTTCTCACACAGGTGCGGCGGGCAGATCACAGTGATGGTGCGGATCTCGCCGCGATCGAGGAGCTCGCGGGCGATCAGCAAGGCTTCCACCGTCTTGCCCAGGCCCACCTCATCGGCGATCAGCAGCCGCGTGACGCGCTGCTTGAGCGCCATCAGCAGCGGCACCAGCTGGTAGGCCCGCGGCTCCAGGGCCAGATTGCCGAGGCTGCGGAATGGCCCCGCGCCTGCGCGGAGCTTGAGCAGCAGGGCATCGCGCATCAGCAGGGCCGAGCTCTGCGAACCGCTCTGGCTCGCATCCGGCCAGGGGAAAGTGGCGGGCGTCACCTGGTGCCCCTCCAGCGGCAGGAACAGGGTGGCGATCTGCTGGTCGCCGCCGCCCAGGGGCCGCAGTTTGAGGGTGTTGGGCGCAGGGTTGGGCAGCACCACCCACTCACGGCCCCGGGCCCGCACGATCGAGCCGGGGGTGGTGGGTGCCGTTGGTGCCATGGGGGTGCTGGTCATGACGGCTGGCCTCCAGCGAGCTTGTCAGCGTGCTGGGCGAACACTGCCGCGATCTGCTCACCCAGGTCTGCGGCGGCACCGCGTGGCGCGGCCGCAGGCGGGTTTTCGCCATGGCCCTCGCCAAACAGCCAGCGGTATTCGTCGAACACCGCATCCCACTGGCGCGGGTCGTCTGCAAACACCACCACGTTGAGGCCGGCGGCATCGAGGGCCGAGCGCTTGCGCTCATCCAGCTGCTGCTGCAGCGGCTGCTTGTGGTGCGGACCGTCCACAAACACCAGCGCGGCCGCTTCCACGTAGGTGAAGTCAGGCACCACGTAGTGATCGGGCACCGGCGACTGGGCCTTATCCGGCAGCAGATAGCCCCGCTGCTGCAGGGTCTGCAGCCAGAGCCGCTCCAGCCCGCTCTGGCACACCTCCAGCAGTTGATCCAGCCGCTCGCTGCGCCCCGTGGTGCCTCCCTGGGCCACCACATCGGCGCGGGCCAGATCGAGCAGGAACTGCTTCAGGGAGGGGAGGCGCCGATCGATCAGCTCGTGGTCGCGCTGGTTGTTGTAGCTGAGCAGGCAGCGATAGCAGCCGGCTTCGCAGTCCTTGTCGGTGTCGTGGAGGTCGATCGCCTGTTGGGGCAGTAGCCCCTCCCACTTCCAGTGGCAGATCTCCAGGGCCTGGCGGCCCAGCTGCTGCATCGCCGTGGGGCTCTCCACCAGGCGGCTCAGCACCCCGGCACCGCCCTCCGCAGCCTCGTAGATCAACAGCGCTGAGGCGTTGGCCTCATTGGGCATCAATTCGGCTGCGAGCTCGCTGGGATCAAGCTGGAAGGCCACCTCGATGGCGCGCTTGAGGGCATAGCGCACCGAGATCAGGTCCCGGGCGGTCCACTCCTGGCGGAACTGCACCAGCAGGGCGTTCTTGCGGTCCTGCACATAGGGCGTGATCTTGACGTAGCCGTCTTCTGATTCGCTCTCGTCGTCGTCGCCGCCGGCGACCAGGTCCGACTCCTTGCCCCAGAGGCCTTTCACCGGATGGATCGGAAAGCCGATGTTGCCTGGATTCTCCCGCCGCCGCCGGCCCAGGTTGATGCGGCTGATCTGGGTGGCGGCGCCATAGCTGAGTGCCAGCAACGGCCGGCCTGCCACATTCACCTCGGCGATCGCCACCCGCACCTGGTTGTTCTCCTTGGGGAACTCGTAGGTGGTCAGCAACTCGTAGCCCAGCCGCTGGCGTTCTTCGTCGTCAGAGGTAATGCGCTCCGCCCGGCGCGTGGTGACCTGCTCAATCTGATAAAGAGATGGGATCTGAATGGCATTGCCATTGGGAGGGAGTTTGAGGGCGGCTCCGCAGTGGCAGCACACCTCTAACTCCGAATCGTCGCCGACGTGAGCATGGCCGCATGAACCACACAATCGGGCATTGCGGGTAGCCAGTGTTTTGGTGGTGGTGCTCGCCTGTTCCTGCAGGTTGAGGATCGCCCCACGCACCTTGTAGGTGTTGCCCTCGTGATAGATCAGCGAATGGGGGCCGAATTCACTGATGCCCACAAACCGCGGCCGGCTGAGGTAAGTGCCGCCATTCACCTGCTCGCGGCTGCCGGGGATGAAGGCCAGCAGCGGCAGCCGCGGGAAGTTGTAGCCCGGCATGAAGCCCTGGCTCGCCAGGTAGCGATAGGTGGTGAAGTCGCCATTGGTGCCCTGGGGGCCGCTGCGCTCGGCCAGCAGCAGACCCCGCTGCAGCAAGGCCGCCCGCTGGCGCTGCTCGGCGTTCTTCTGCTCCCGCGGCGGCAGCGCGTAATTGATCATGTCCTGGCCGGCCGACACCAACTGGCTGGTGACGGCATCGAGCAGGCCGCGCCAGCGGTTGAGTGAGCGGTCGAAATCGCGCGCCGTGCCATTGATCAGCCCCTCCAGCCAGCTCTCGGTGAGCCAGGGCGGCGGTGTGGCCCCCAGCCAGTTGTGGCGTTGGAGGTCATCGACGATGGACTGGCAGGCCCGCAGCGCCTCATCCCGTGCCTTGGGGTTGTCGAGTGCTTCTGCGATCTCGTTCACCACAGGCTTGAGCTCGGACTCGAGACCAACCAGCTCCTTCACCTTGCTGGGCAGGGCCTTGCCCGTGGCGGCCAGCCACAGGGCGCGGAAGTGGGCGATCAGCAGCTCTTCATTGGCGAGCTCAAGCGTGGGTGCACTCACGGCGCCGGACACCATGCGGGTGGGAGCCGAGAAGAAATATTGATCATGAGGCGAGGTAGCACCGCAGTAGCTCAACACCAGCGCTGGCTGACCGCTGCGCCCTGCCCGGCCGCTGCGCTGGGCATAGTTCGCCGGTGTGGGCGGCACGTTGCGCATGTACACGGTGTTGAGCGAGGAGATGTCCACGCCCAGCTCCATCGTTGGCGAGCAATAAAGCAGCCGGAGCTGCGCTTCTCGGAAGGCCTCCTCCCGCTTCTCCCGCTCCAGTGCATCCACCTGGGCGGTGTGCTCGCGAGCCAGCAGGGTCTGCAGAAAGGGCCGGCCCTGCCCACTCAAGGTGGTGGCCAGATCGTTGTAGAGGTTGCGGAAGTAATCGTTCACCGGCCCACGGCGTCCGGAGCCCTGGCGTTGTTTCAACAGCGCTGCGTGGTACTCGTCTTGAGGCGCTGCATCCGTATTGCACAGCATCCAGCGCAGGGCACTGCTGCTGAGTCGCCAGCCGTTCTTGCTCTCGCCGCTGCCGCGCCGGCTCAGGCGTAGATCCACCTGCTTGACCAGGTGATAGCGCGCCAGGACGGTGACCAGCCCGACGGTGATCTCCTGGTAGAGCGCCTCATCCCATTTCAGACCCGCATGCAGCTCCTCCAGAGAGAGCCAGCGCTCCCGTGCCTTGAGCCAGCGGCCGAATTCACCGCGCAGCGACAGCCCCTCCAGACCGCGGAACTCCCGGCCCCGGGCATCGCGCGGCACTGTTTCAAACACCACACTGCGCGCCAGTTCGCCCTTTTCATCAGCACCGATCGCCCACACCTCTTCCAGCTCAGAGGCGGCACGGCGCCGCCGCTCGAACTCCTCGGCAAACAGCACGTTGGTTTCGATCGCCAGCCGCTCCCGCAGTTCCTCGAGCAGGCGGTGGCAGATCAGATAACGCTCGATGGCTGAGCACTGCGCCAGCAGGGGATGCTGATCCGCCCATTGGCCCTCGTCTTCCACGCAGTTCACCAGCTCGGCGTAGTCGACCTCCAGCAGTTGCAGTTGTTCCAGGTTGGGGTTGGTGAGCCGCCAGCCGCGGCGCAGATCCACCACCAGCCGGTACTCAAGAACCTCACGCAGGGCCTTGCGGAACTTGCCCTCTGCCGCCGGCACAATGTCCTTCTGCTCAATGAAGTCGTCGGCCTCCAGCCGCAGCGCTTTCTCGGTTTCCTGGGCCAGGGTTTCCAGGCTCAGCTCCTGCTCCGGTTGGGCCTGCAGTGCTGCCACCAGGCCGGCGCGCAGCTGCAGCACCCGCATGAAGTCGTTGAAGTGGCCGGCCTGCAGGGAGGCGTCCTGGCGATTGTCACTGAAGGCCAGCAGTTTGCGGGCGTTATCCGGGATCTCGTCCTCCGGGAAGCTGAGCAGTTGGCGCAGCACCGCCAGGCTCAAGGT
>CALFOF010000086.1 GCA_937919075.1 uncultured Cyanobium sp.
GTATTCGGATTTGCGTTGATCGTTGCGGGCGAAGACCCCGCTGCCCAGGCGGGCGACTCGCTCAGAGATGGGCATCAAGAAAGGCTTTGAGCTGTGGACGGGCCATCGCCCCTTCGTGGCGGGCCACCTCTTCGCCGCCTTTGAACAGGATCAAGGTGGGCAGCCCCTGGATCTTGAGGGCATCGCGCATGCTGGGATTGCCATCCGCCTCCAGCTTGCCCACCTCCAGGCGCCCGGCGTAATCGCTGGCGGCTGTCTCCATCAACGGCGCCATCAGGCGGCAGGGGCCGCACCAGCTGGCCCAGACGTCGACCAGGACGGCACCGGGCTGCTCGAGCACGTCGGAGGCGAAGGTCGCGTCGGTGAACTGGGCAACGGCCACGGCAGGGAAAGAGCAGGGATCTGGAGAGTCCGAGTCTAGGAATCCCCTGGCGGGGATCCTGCCGCACCGGTGGAGCTCAGAGCTTGTCGATCGAGCGCTTGAGCTCTTCAAGCTCGGCATCCACTTCCGCCGCTTTCACGGGTTCCAGCTGCGGGGTGGGGCTGTCGGCCGCCAGCAGCGGGGTGGCGGCATGGCCGCCCTCCAGCCGGTTCTTAAGGGCCGCCAGTTCATCGTCCACCTCACTGCCCTCCAGGGAGGCGAACTGGCTTTCCAGGTCGGCGCCGGCCAGTTCGGCGGCGGCCTGGCTGCGGGCCTCCTGCTGCAGCACCTTCTCCTCCATCTGCTCGAAAGCGGCCATGGCGGAGTTGGTGCCTAACCCGCTCACGGCGCTCTGCAACTGCTCCTGGGCCTGGGCCGCCTGGGAGCGGGCCTTGAGCATATCCTTCTTTGTTTTGGCCTGGGCGATCTTGCCTTCCAGGGCCAGCAGGCTTTTCTTGAGCGCGTCGACCTGGCCCGCCTGGCTGGAGAGCTGGTTGTTGAGGGCGGTGGCGGTGTCCTGGTAAGTCTTGCGGCGACTGAGCGCTTCGCGCGCCAGATCCTCCTCGCCTTTCTTAAGGGCCAGCTCGGCCCGCTCGTACCAGGTTTTGCTCTGAGCTTCCGCCTGCTGGGCCTGGTTCTCGATGCGCTTCTGGCTGGCGATCGCGGTGGCCACGGCCGTGCGCAGCTTCACCAGGTCGGACTGCATGTCTGCGACCGACTGATCCAGGATCTTGCCCGGATCCTCCGCCTTGCTGACCAGATCGTTGAGGTTGGCCCGCAGCAGGCGGCTGAGCCGATCGAAGAAGCCCATGGATCATGGAGGGGGCACCTCCGAGGGTAGCGGTGGTGGGTGGCCCTGGATGCGCCGGTTGCCCGCCCCTAACCTGGCGCCATGGCCATCGCCCCCCGCGACCAGACCCGTCGCATCGGCTCCCTCCAGGTGCTGGTGGCGCCGCCGCGGCTGCCTGCTACCGCCGTCGGCACCTGCCTCACGGCCCTCGCCGCCCAATGGCGACGCGGCGGCAGCCTGGCGGCGTTGTGGCAGGCCTGGCCCAAGGTGGCGGGCGCCCAGCTGGCGCCCCACTGCCGCCCGCTTTCACTGCAGGCCGGGGTGTTGTGGGTGGGTGCGAACCATCCGCAGTGGCTGCAGGCCCTGCGCTTCAACCGTCATCAGCTGCTCGGCGCGCTGCGGGGGGCGGGGTTCCAGATCCGCGATCTGCGCTTTCAGCATCACCACCCGGCCGCGGCCGTCAGCACCGGCAGCGAGAGCGAGGCGGAGGTGTGGGCGGCCCATCCCAGCCGCATCGATGTGCACGGCCTTGCCGATTGCCCCCGCTGCGGCGCTCCAGCTCCGGCCGGTGAACTGCAGCGCTGGGGGCACTGCAGCTTCTGCGTGCGCCAGGACAGCGCTCAGTAGCGCTCCGGCCTTGGATCTCGCCAGTTCAGGCGGCCCTCACGTGCGTTCAGGAGTGCGGCTGCGGTGCTCTCCAGCCGCGCACGGTCGACGCGCCAGAGCCGATAGATGCCGGAGCGATCCAGTTCTTCTGCCTGAACGGCTTGCCAGTAGGGCAGCTGGCTGGTGTTCTGATCGATCACCACCAGCGTGGTGGGGGCCTCCTCGCTGGCGCTGGGTTGCTGCCCCTGGCGCCGCTCATGGCGGAGGCGATCACTGAGATTCACCATGCCGGTGGCGGACACCCCCTCGTAGATCACCACCCGACCGGTGTAGTAGTGCAGCGAAGGCTTGAGCACGCCCACCATCGCCAGGCCTTCACTGGGCCGGATCTCACGCTGCACGCTGGCAGCCATCTCACGCACCGGTCGCTGGCGTACGCCGTCGCCCAGCTGCCACATTGGCAGCAGCGCGAAAAGATGGAAGGCCACCAAAGGAAGCTGCAGCCCCAGCAGCCAGCCGGGCGTCACCCGCCGCAAGCAGAACAGGCCCACCAGGGTCGCCAGTGTCCAGAACAGGGCCGCGTGGCCGACAAATCCACTGGCGATGAGATCCGCCGGCAGGGTGGGCATCTCCGGATCCTGGATCAAAGGAATCCAGTGGCTGGATCCCCAGAGCGCCAGGGCTACTACGGCCGTCAGCAGCACGCTGGCGCCCTGAGCGAGCACGAACCACCGGCCTGCCCCACCGCCGCGCCGTTCGCCGTTCACCCTGTCCCCCTCGCCGTCCTGGGCCGCCAGGGCGATCAACAGGCCCGCTGCCGGGGTGGCCGGCAGCCAGGT
>CALFOF010000087.1 GCA_937919075.1 uncultured Cyanobium sp.
GGATCGGCAGGATCGCCGTCCGGGGGCACGTTCACCACCCAACGGGGGCCACGGGGCCCTCCAGTCTGCCCAGCCGCGCCGGGGCTCATAGAATCCCCGCATGCTCACTGCCGGCACCGACGTTCCGTCCGCTGCGACGACGGTCCCCCCTGTGGTGCCTGTTCCGGAGCCGGGTCACCAGCCGACGGCCGTGCCTCCGGTGGAGGAGCTGTTCCCTTTCCCGCTCGATCCCTTCCAGCTGGAGGCGATCGACGCCCTCAACCAGGGGCATTCGGTGGTGGTGAGCGCCCCCACCGGCTCCGGCAAAACCCTGGTGGGCGAATACGCCATCCACCGGGCCCTGGCGCACGGGCAGCGCGTGTTCTACACAACGCCGCTCAAGGCCCTCTCCAACCAGAAGCTGCGCGATTTCCGCCAGCAGTTCGGTGAGGAGCGCGTCGGCCTGATGACCGGCGATCTGAGCGTCAATCGGGAAGCGGCGATCGTGGTGATGACCACGGAGATCTTCCGCAACATGCTCTATGCGGAGGTGGATCGGGGTGGCGATCCCCTCGCCGACGTGGAGGCGGTGGTGCTCGATGAATGCCACTACATGAACGACAGCCAGCGCGGCACGGTCTGGGAAGAGTCGATCATCCACTGCCCGCCGCCCGTCCAGCTGGTGGCTCTCTCGGCCACGGTGGCCAACGCCGGCCAGCTCACCGATTGGATCGAGCGGGTGCATGGCCCCACCACCCTGGTGATGAGCGATCACCGGCCCGTGCCGCTGGCCTTCAGCTTCTGCAGCGCCAAGGGCCTCCACCCGCTGCTCAACGATGAGGGCACCGGGCTCCACCCCAACTGCAAGGTGTGGCGCGCTCCCAAGGGCGATCGCCGCAAGGGCAAAACGCCCCGGCCGCCCCAGCCGGAGCCGGCGCCACTGCCCTTCGTGGTGGCCCAACTGGCCGAGCGCGACATGCTGCCGGCCATCTATTTCATCTTCAGCCGCCGCGCCTGCGACAAGGCGGTGCGCGATCTGGGCCGCAGCAACCTGCTCAGCGAGCAGGAGGCCCAGGTGGTGCGCCAGCGCCTTGACGCCTTCGTGGCGGTTACCCCCGAGGCCGTACGGGAAGGGGGCCATGCGGAGGCCCTGCTGCGCGGCATCGCTGCCCACCACGCCGGCGTGCTGCCGGCCTGGAAGGAGCTGATCGAGGAGTTGTTCCAGCAGGGCCTGGTGAAGGTGGTGTTTGCTACCGAAACCTTGGCGGCGGGCATCAACATGCCGGCACGCACCACGGTGATTTCCGCGCTCTCCAAGCGCACCGAGCGGGGGCACCGGCCCCTGATGGGCAGCGAGTTCCTGCAGATGGCGGGCCGGGCCGGCCGCCGTGGTCTCGATGTCCAGGGATATGTCGTCACGGTGCAGAGCCGCTTTGAAGGGGTGCGTGAGGCGGGGGCGCTGGCCACCAGCCCGGCCGATCCCCTGGTGAGCCAGTTCACGCCCAGCTATGGCATGGTGCTGAACCTGTTGCAGCGCTACGACCTGGCCAAAGCCCGGCAGCTGGTGGAGCGAAGCTTCGGCCGCTACCTGGCCAATATCG
>CALFOF010000088.1 GCA_937919075.1 uncultured Cyanobium sp.
CTCATCATGGCCAGGCTGGCCGGAGCCCGGGCGGGTCAGGGGCCTGGCGGATCAGATCTCGGGGCTCTGCCGGCCGCCCTGGGTGTGGTTGCGGGCGCCACGGTGCACAAGGCCCTGCCGCAGCTCCAGCGTGACGAACTCGCCATGGCGCAGATCGGTGGTGGCATTGGCCACACCCACGATCACCGGCACGCCCAGCCGCTGGGCAATCACGGCGGCATGGCTCTCGCAGCCCTCCGTTTCGGCGATCACGCCCCGCGATTTGCGGATCGCTTCCACGTAGGCCACGGTGGTTTCGCGCACCACCAGGATTTCGCCGGCCTCAAGCCGGGCGGCGTCTTCAGGACTTTTGGCCACATGCACCCGGCCGCTGACCGAGCCATCGCCGATGCCCAGCCCTCGGCCCAGAACCGCCGAAACAATGCCCACCTTCACCAGGTCGGTGGAGCCACTGACACCCGCCAGGGTGCCGGCGGTTTGTACCACCAGATCGCCATCCTTGAGCAGGCCCTGCTCCTGAGCCACACCCATCGCCAGGGTGAAGGTGCTGGTGGTGGATTCCTGGTTGCTGATCAGCAGGGGGTTCACCCCCCACACGAGCTGCAATTGGCGGGCCACGTTCACGTCGTTGGTGATCGCCAGAATTGTGGTGGAGGGGCGGAACTTGCTCACATTTCTGGCGGTGGCGCCGGTTTTGGTGAGCGGCAGGATCGCCGCCGCCTGCAGCTGGCGCGCAATGGTGCTCACCGCCTGGCTGATGGCATTCGGGATCGTGCTGGCCATGTGCGAATCGACAGGCCGGGTGGGGTAGTCGCGCTCAATCCGCAGAGCGATGCGGGCCATGGTGGCCACTGCTTCCACGGGGTAATCACCCACGGCGGTTTCGTTGGAGAGCATCACCGCATCGGTGCCATCGAGGATGGCGTTGGCCACGTCGCTCACCTCGGCGCGGGTGGGCCGCGGACAGCTGGCCATGCTGTCGAGCATCTGGGTGGCCGTGATGATCGGGATGCCGAGCATGTTGGCCTTGCGGATCAGATCCTTCTGCAGCAGGGGCACTTCTTCGGCGGGCATTTCCACGCCGAGATCGCCACGGGCCACCATCACCCCGTCACAGAGGGGCAAGATGGCGTCGATCTGATTGATCGCCTCAAACTTCTCGATCTTGGCGATCACCGGGGTGCTGTGCCCGAACGTGGCGATCAGCTCGCGGATTTCCTGCATGTCGGAAGGATTGCGCACAAAGCTCAGCGCCACCCAGTCGACCCCCTGCTGCAGCCCGAAGGCGAGGTCCTGACGGTCTTTGGTGGTGAGTGCCCGAATCGAAAGCTGCACATCGGGGAAGTTGACCCCCTTGTTGTTGGAGAGCACGCCCCCCACCACCACCGTGCAATGGAGGGTGCGGCCCGCCTGATCCACCGCGTCGACCACCATTTCCACGCGGCCGTCATCCAGCAGGATGCGGCTGCCGGCGGGCACTTCATCGGCAAGCTTGTCGTAGGTGATCGTGGCGATCGACTGCGTGCAGGGCACCTCCCTGGAGGTGAGCGCAAAAGGATCGCCGTTGGCGAGAGTGATCGGCCCCTGCTCGAAACGGCCCAGCCGGATCTTCGGCCCCTGGAGGTCGAGCAGAATGCCCACATGGATGCCCAGTTCATGGGCCACCTGGCGGATGGTGGCGATGCGCAGGGCGTGTTCGGAGTGATCGCCGTGGGAAAAGTTCAGCCGAAAGGTGGTGGCACCGGCGTGAATGAGCGCCCGCAGCCGTTCGGGGCTTTCGGTGGCCGGACCAATCGTGGCCACGATCTTGGTACGACGCGAAAGATCGGGAGGAGCCATCAGAGCGCCGGACGGTGAGCGGAAACTACCATCCGAAACCACCGGGCATCCGCCACAACCGCCGCCATGGAGCTCAACCACTACCAGCAGCAGGCGCGGTCCACCGCCCGCTACCCCTCGGTGGGAAGCAATCCCATATATCCCACCCTGGGGCTCTGCGGCGAGGCCGGCGAAGTGGCCGACAAGGTCAAGAAGGTGCTGCGCGACGGGGACGGCAGTTTCGACGCAGACGTGCGCGGCGCAATCATGCTGGAGTTGGGCGACGTGCTTTGGTACGTGGCTCAGTTGTCAAGCGAGCTCGGTTTCGATCTCGACACCGTTGCCAGCGCCAATCTTGCCAAGCTGGCCGATCGCCAGCAGCGCAACGTGATCGGCGGCAGCGGCGATCAGCGCTGAAGCCGACGGCACCCACAGGCGGCGCGCACCAAGGGCCATGCGCACCCATCGCCAAGCGCACCCAGCCGCGTCCAGCCACCACGCCACGATTGATTGTCCGTCCCCTGCCTCCCGGGAGTGCCATGCCAAACCTGCGTGATCGGCTTTTTCAGCGCCTGCTGGGTCCACTCCTGACCCCCCTGGTGTTCGCCCCCCTGCTGGTGGCCCCTTTGCTGGTGGCCCTGGTGCTGCTCGGTCCGGTGTCGCCGGGCTGGGCCGCCGATCTGGTGGTGAGCGACGTAACCCTGGACGCCTGCCCAGCCGCCGATGCGGGCGCCCAACCCACCTTGCGCCGTGCCGCCGAAGCCAGTTGCTACGCGCTGCGGGGCGTGGTGATGAACCCGGGCCGCAAACCCGTTGTGGACACCGATGTGTTCGCGGTGATCGTGGATGCCAGCGGAGAGCCGGTGCTGCAGAACCGCAGCCGGGTGGGCTCGATCGGTGATGTGCCACCGGGCCGCTCCGAATTCGCGCTGCGCCTGGCTGTTCCTGCCGGCACCCCCGAGCCACTGCAGGTGCGCAAGGCGCGCGCCCATGGCTTCAGCGCCCCGGTGCGCACACGCGCAGCAGCAGGCGATGAACTGCTGCCACTGGAGCAGGCGGTGCAGGATCAGGAGCTTGGCTGATCGGGCCTGCGCCAGCGCAACGCTTGTGCTGCTGAAATCAGCCGGGTGGCTCCGTTGTGTCCTGCGCTGATCAGGCAGCTCAACGAACTTGACCGACTGATCCAAACGGCGGACTTAACCGAAGGTGGAGCCCATCAGCGAGCCACTTGCTGCGCCCAGCAGGCTCTGGCCAAGGCTCAGCGCCAGGAAGGCGATCAGGGCGGACAGGTCGAGCCCGCCGATCGGCGGAATCAGCCCCCGAAAGGCATTGAGGTAGGGGTCGGTGATCGAGCTCACGGTGGACAGCACCGGGTTGCTCCAATCGAGATTGGGGAACCAGCTCAGCAGCACCCGCACCAACAGCACCAGGCTGTAGATGCTGAGGGTCTGGGCCAGCACCGCAAACAACTGGCTCAGGATCGTTAGGGTCATGGGTGCCATCGGCTCGTTCTCCGACTTTATGGGGAGGCGCGCGGTGGCGTGCGGCCGCTGGGGAGCTCGGCCACACCGCGCAGGGCGAAGGTGCGGTGGAACTTCTCACTCAGGCTGATCCAGTAGGAGCGTCCGTCACTCTGGCGGCGGCGTTCGATGAAGTTCTGGGCCAGCAGTTCCTTGATGTGGTCGTAGGCCCCGGAACCGCGCAGTTCCACAAGATCGGATTGCAGGATGCGCTTCTTGAGGGCGATGGTGGCCAGCGTGCGCAGGGTGGCAGTGGAGAGCTCCACCGGCAGCAGGTTCTGCACCAGGCCGCTGAGGCTCTCGCGCAGTTGCAGGCTGTACTGGCGTCCTTCCTGGCGGATCTCCAGGGCCGTGTCCCGATGGGCGTAGTCGGCCATCAGCGTGATCAGGGCCAGCTCCACCTCCTCGGCGCTGAGCGCCACATCCGGTTCCAGGCTGGCCAGCCGGGCCAGTTCGGCCAGATCCAACGGCCGTCCCTTGAGATAGAGGATCGCCTCAATGCGCGCCGCCAGCGACAGGGAGGCCGGGCCCGTTGTGTCGTCGCTGGACATGGAGCCGACCAGCAGAGGCTGGGCCGAACGTACCGCAGCCGTTCAGGCTCAGGCCAGGGCGGGGATCGGCGGCAGCACGGGCCCGAGGAAGAGGCGGTAGGCGGGGTTATCGGTCTCGTCCCAGTAGCGGTAGCCCAGCCCGTCGAGAAAGGTTTGCCAGGCGCCGTTGTCTTCTGGTTCCACCTGCACCCCCACCACGATCCGCCCCACATCGGCGCCCTGGTTGCGGTAGTGAAAAATGCTGATCGACCAGCTGGGATGCAAGGCGTTCACGAACGCCATCAAGGCACCCGGCCGTTCGGGGAATTCGAAGCGGTAGAGCAATTCCTGGCGCAGCTCCTGCCCTTCGCCGCTGAAGCTCTGGGGCCGGCGCCCCCCCACCATGTGGCGCAGATGCAGCTTCGCCAGCTCGTTGCCGCTGAGATCGAGGCAAGGGAAGCCGCTGGCCTGCAGCTGGGCGATCAGAGCTGCGGTGTCGTCGGCGCCGCTGATCTGCACGCCCAGGAAGATGTGCGCCAGCTTCGGATCGGCCATGCGGTAGCTGAACTCCGTGAGGCTGCGGGAGCCCAGCAGTTCGCAGAGCTGCCGCAGGCTGCCGGCCCGCTCGGGGATCTCCACGGCCACCATCGCTTCGCGCGCCTCTCCCAGCTCGGCCCGCTCGGCCACGAAGCGCAGCCGGTCGAAGTTCATGTTGGCGCCGCAGGCCACCGCCACCAAGGTGAGGCCCTGCAACTGACGGCGCTGCACATCCACCTTCATGCCAGCGATCGCCAGGGCGCCGGCCGGCTCCAGGATCGAGCGGGTGTCTTCGAACACGTCCTTGATCGCTGCGCAGATCTCGTCGGTCGTCACCGTCACCATGGCGTCCACGTACTGCTGGGCCAACGCGAAAGTGAGCTCACCCACCTCCCGCACCGCCACCCCATCGGCAAACAGGCCCACCGTGTCCAGGCGGATGCGCCGGCCGGCCGCTAGCGAGCGGGCCATGGCATCGGCATCCACCGGCTCCACACCGATCACCTCCACCTCCGGCCACACGCTTTTCACGTAAGCGGCGATGCCGGCGATGAGGCCGCCGCCGCCCACCGCCACGTAGATCGCATCGGGGGGGGACGAGCACTGGCGCAGGATCTCCAGGCCGATCGTTCCCTGGCCGGCGATCACTTCGGGGTCATCAAAGGGATGGATGAAGGTGAGGCCCGCCTCAAGGGCGCGGCGCCGGGCTTCCAGACAGGCCTCGTCATAGGTGTCGCCGTGGAGCACCACCGCGGCCCCAAGGGCAGCCACGGCACGCACCTTCATCTCCGGTGTGGTGAGCGGCATCACGATCACGGCCTTGCAGCCGAGGCGGTCGGCCGCCAGCGCCACCCCCTGGGCGTGGTTGCCCGCACTGGCGGCGATCACCCCCCGCTCGAGTTCATCGGCGCTGAGGTGGGTCATGCGGTTGTAGGCGCCGCGCAACTTGAACGAGAACACCGGCTGCAGGTCTTCCCGTTTCAGCAGCACGTTGTTGCCGATGCGGCGCGAGAGATTCGGCGCCACCTCAAGCGGCGACTCGATCGCCACGTCGTAGACGCGGGCGCGCAGAATCCGCTGGAGATAATCACTCATCAGCCCAGTGTGACAAGAGCCGGCCAGCTGCCGCCTGCAGGTCGCTCACCGCTCGCCCGCAGGCGGTTCACAGCTGCTGCAGCTGCCTTCCCCTGCCCATTGGTGACCATTGCCGCCGACGGGCGGGAGGGGGACCGTAGATTGACCTGTACTGAACAGGCCGGGGCATGCATCTCAGCGAGCTGAGCCATCCCAATCAGTTGCATGGGCTCAGCGTCGCCGAGCTGGAAGGCATCGCGAGGCAGATCAGGGAACGTCACCTGGAGGTGGTGTCCAGCAGCGGCGGCCATCTGGGCCCGGGCCTTGGTGTGGTGGAGCTCACGCTTGCCCTCTATCAAACCCTGGATCTCGATCACGACAAAGTGGTGTGGGACGTGGGCCACCAGGCCTATCCCCACAAGCTGATCACCGGTCGCTACCTCCGCTTTGACACCCTGCGTCAGCAAGGGGGCGTGGCCGGCTATCTGAAGCGCAGCGAAAGCCGGTTCGATGCCTTCGGCGCTGGCCATGCCTCCACCAGCATCTCGGCAGCCCTGGGCATGGCCCTGGCCCGCGACCGGCGCGGCGAAGATTTCAAGTGCGTGGCGGTGATCGGCGATGGAGCCCTCACCGGCGGCATGGCGCTGGAGGCGATCAACCATGCCGGCCACCTGCCGCACACCCGGCTGCTGGTGGTGCTGAACGACAACGACATGTCGATCTCACCGCCGGTGGGCGCGCTCTCCACCTATCTCAACCGCATGCGGCTGAGCCCGCCGCTGCAGTTTCTCTCCGGCAGCGCCGAAGAGGCGGTGAAGCATCTGCCGTTCATGCACGGCGAACTGCCGCCTGAGCTCAAGACCCTCAAAGAGAGCATGAAGCGGCTCTCGGTGCCCAAGGTGGGCGCCGTGTTCGAGGAGCTGGGCTTCACCTACATGGGCCCGGTCGATGGCCATGACATCGCCGGCATGATGCGCACCTTCCAGGCGGCGCACCGCTGCGAAGGCCCGGTGCTGGTGCATGTGGTAACCACCAAGGGCAAGGGTTATCCCTACGCCGAAGCCGATCAGGTGGCGTATCACGCCCAGTCGGCCTTCGACCTGAAAACCGGCAAGGCCTATCCCTCCAGCAAGCCGAAACCGCCGAGCTACAGCAAGGTGTTCGGCCAGACGCTGGTGAAGATCTGCGAGCTCGATCCCACTGTGGTGGGGATCACGGCCGCCATGGCCACGGGCACCGGCCTTGATCTGCTGGAGAAGGCGCTCCCCGACCAATACTTCGACGTCGGCATCGCCGAGCAGCACGCCGTCACGATGGCGGCGGGCATGGCCTGCAACGGCGTCAAGCCCGTGGTGGCGATCTACAGCACCTTCCTGCAACGCGCCTACGACCAGCTGATCCACGATGTGGGCATCCAGAAGCTGCCGGTCACCTTCGTGCTCGACCGCGCCGGCATCGTCGGTGCCGACGGCCCTACCCACCAGGGCCAGTACGACATCAGCTATCTGCGCGCCGTTCCCAATTTCACGGTGATGGCACCCAAGGATGAAGCCGAGCTGCAGCGCATGCTGGTCACCGCGATCGCCCACACCGGCCCCACCGCCATCCGCTTCCCCAGGGGCGAAGGCGAAGGCGTGCCGCTGGCGGAGGAAGGCTGGGAGCCGATCGCGATCGGCCGTGGCGAACAGCTCGCCGATGGCGACGACCTGCTGATCGTGGCCTACGGCGCCATGGTCTATCCGGCCATGGCCACCGCCGGTCTGCTGCAGGAACAGGGTGTGCGGGCAGCCGTTGTGAATGCGCGCTTCCTGCGCCCTCTCGATGAATCCCTGATCGTTCCCTTGGCCCAGCGCATCGGCCGCGTGGTCACCATGGAAGAAGGTGCCCTGCCCGGTGGCTTCGGCGCGGCGGTGGTGGAAGCCCTCAACGACAACGACGTGCTGGTGCCGGTGCTGCGCATCGGCATTCCAGATGCCCTGGTGGATCACGCCAGCCCCGAGCAGAGCAAGCAGGCGCTGGGGCTCACCCCGCCGCAGATGGCCAGCCGCATCCTGCAGCGGTACCCGCTGCGGGCCCTGCGCCAGCCGCTCACCGTCTGAGCTCACCCTTGAGCTCAAGCGAACGGCTGCACTGTCAGGTGCTGGTGGTGGGCTGCGGCCCTGCCGGCGGGGAACTGGCCCGGGGCCTGGCCCGCAGCGGCGTGGATGTGCTGGTGGTGGATGCCCTGCCGGATTTGCGCGCGCATGCCTTCAGCAGCGCCGCCTTGCCGCTGGAAGCGATCGACTGCTTTGGTCTGCCGCCTGAGGTGGTGGCCAGCCGCTGGAGCGGTTGGCAGCTGTTTGGCCCCGGCGAGGGCCAGCGCCAATGGAGCCAGAGCCAACCGCTCGGGGCCGTGCTCGACTTCGGCGCCCTGCGCCATTGGCTCGCTCTCCAGGCCAGCGGCTGGGGAGCCCGCCTGCAGCTGGGCTTGCGGGCGAAGCGTTGCGAGCCCGTGGGCGATCGCCTGCGCACCAGCTTGGGCGGAGCGGCGGGTGTAGCGGTGGAAGTGGAAAGCGACTGGGTGGTGGATGCCAGCGGCCAGGGCCGGGCCTTGATTGGAGAGCCTCCCCCCAGCCGTGATCCGCTGGTGCGCGGGGTGGGGGTGGAATGGCTGCTGCGCGTGCCAGAGCCGCTCTGGAGCCGCTGGAGCGACCGGCTCAGCTTCTGCCTCGGTTCCAAGTGGATGCCCCAGGGCTACGGCTGGGTGTTTCCCATGCAGCCGGGCTTGCTGAAGCTGGGGGTCTGCCGGCTGGAAGATCCCCGCCGCCAAGGGTCCCAACCGGCGCTCGGTGCCTGTCTGCTGCAGCTGCAGCGCCGCTGGCAGCTGCAGGAGGCTGAGGTGCTGGATCGGCACGGCGGCTTGATCCGCAGCTCGGTGCGCCGGCGGGAACCTCATCGCCGCGGCAGGTTGCTGGGCCTGGGCGATGCCATCAGCACCGCCAACCTGCTCGGCGGTGAGGGGATTCGCCACGCCATGGCGAGTGGCCGCCTGCTGGTGCCGCCGTTGCTGGAGGCGCTGGCTGGAAATGAACGGCTGCTGGATCGCTATCCGCGCCAACTCAAACAAGCCCTGGGCTGGCGCTGGAGCCTGAGCGGCAGGCTGGCGCAGCGCACCTGGCTTGGCCTGGTGGACGAACGGGGGGATCGCAGGCTTTCAGCCCTGCTGCACGGCCTGGAGCAGACCGCCGCCGCCGGCGATCTCTCCGCCCTGCTGTTCCACTACCGCTTTGAGCGCTATGGGGGGCGGATGCTCCCCTACCTGCTGGGATGGCGCTGAGGCGCCACCCGCACGCACAGGCGGCTCAGAGCACGCCCCGAGAGGCCAGGCCCTGGATGGCGCCGATGCCGAAGATGTGACCCAGGCTGGTGGTGGCCAGCAGGGAGGCACGGCTCAGGCCGCCGAAGAACTGCGGGCTGGGCAGTTGAGCGCCTTCGGAGGGGTATTTGATCGTGGCCTTGCCGATGCCAATGGCAATCACATTGCAGACAATCATCACCAGAGCCACTTTCGGTGACCAGGAAATCGAAGCGGGGGCAAGCGCGAGGAGCGGAGCGATCATCTTGGATCTGAAACCGACGCCTCATCTTCCGGGTGAACCACCCCATCCTCACCGGGGCGTAAAACTTGTTCATGGCCCTGGGGCTGGGGCGCGTCAGCGGCGGCAACGCTGAAACCCAGCAACACCATCAGATTGGCCGCAGTGAGGAAGGCCTCAGCGCCGCCATGCAGGGGGTCGACATCAGCCAGCTGGTGGCCGAAACGCAGCTCTGCCACCACCGCAGCCACGATCGTGACGGCCACGAACACCAACGTGAACTGAAACCCCCGCAAGGCCAGCGGCGGAAAGCGACCGCTGCGGCCGGCCCAGCGCAGAAAGGCCAGATAGGGCAGCAGCGAGAGCACGAACAGGGGCGCAGGATCCACGCCCGCCAGCGGTTCCAGCAGCGCGGAACTGGAGGCGGCGCTGATGACCTCGGCAAGGCCGTGCAGAGGGGCAACGAGCAGAAAAGGGGCAACGAGCTGATGGATGACGAGCAGCGGCATGACGATCGTCATGCCTGACGCGGAGCCGGCAGCAACTGCCAGGCAGCGGCCGCCATGGCGATGTTGCCGATCAAGGTGGTGAAGGCCTGGAACACCACCAGGCCGCGCAGGGCTTCGGTGTTGTCGAACAGGTGCCAGGTGCAGGCCGCCATGGCGCTCACAAGGGCAGGCAACATGGCCAACGCCAACCAGCGCCATTGCGGTTCACGGCGCCGCTCCCCCCAGCGCACGATCGCGGCGATCGCCAGCATCCACTCCAACACCGAGGCGATGTGGATCCACCAGGTGGGAAGTGAGAGCGCGTGCATCGGAGCGTCCGCTCGAATGGTCCCATCATGAAGGACCTTGCTGCCACCGCGTCAGACAGCTCGATGCCGACCCACCCACTGCTCTGCGGGCAGAACGGTGCATTTGTGCACAATCTTAGCCACAATGGCCGTGTTCACCTGAACCGCGTTGCAAAAGC
>CALFOF010000089.1 GCA_937919075.1 uncultured Cyanobium sp.
GGCGCTCCAGTAATTCGCCAAGCAAACAGCCGAAGGCGCGCACCTCCAGCGCCTCCAATGGATGGGCGCCTCCACGTGCCTGAGGCGGGTAAAAGGAGGCCGCCCCGAAGTCGCCCAGGTAGCAGCCGCCCTCGGGGCGATACAGCACGTTGTGCGCATAGAAATCCCCGTGCAGAATTCCACGGGCGTGCAGGTGCGCGCCAACAGCGGCCAAGCCCTTCGCCAGATCCAGCACCAAGGCCACGGAGAAACGCTGGTCGTCTCCGTAAATGTCCCTGGTGCACGTCGTCAGATTGGGCGGGCCGGCCAAACTCCGAAACCCCGGGTCAACGCACGGCATCACCAAGCCGCTGCTGCCGGCTGGGTGCCCGGTGAGTTCACCGATCACCCCGATCAAGTGAGAGTGATTGCCCGCCGCCAAACAGGCCGCTATTTCTTCTGCTGGAAACCCGTCACTGGTGACCGCCCCCTTGAAGAGTTTCACCGCCACGGGATGCCCGGCTTGCTGCGGCGACGGCTGCCAGTGCGCTTTGTGGATCACGCCCGAGGCGCCTTCACCGAGTTGTTCAGCCAACACCAGATCCCCCCAATGAAGGCGGCCCGCGGTTGAACGCGGGGCCTGCGGCACCGCTGAAACCGGATTTCCGCCAAATGCCAACCAGGTCAACCGGGGCAATTGCAGCAACCACTCCGGCAACGCCTTGAACCGATTGGCCGCAATCCGCAGCAGTTCAAGCCCCACGCAGCCGCGCATCGCCTCTGGCAACTCTTCCAGTTGATTGCCGGCCAACATCAGTTTTTGCAGGCGCGCACAGTTGCCGATGGAGTCGGGGAGCACCGAAATCTGATTATCCGTGAGGATCAACCAGCGCAACCCGGGGGAAATGGCGGCAGGCGCCACCTCGCGAATGGCGTTCGCCTTGAACCCGACCATCTCCAGCTGAACGCACGAGGACAGCACCTCGGGCAGCTGGGTGAAGCGGTTTTCTGAGCAGAAGATCACCCGTAACTTGCTCAGCCGCGACAAGTCATCCGGGAGCTCGGATAATAAGTTGCCCGAGAGATTGAGAACCTCAAGGGTGTCGGCCAACTCGAAGATCTCCCGCGGAAATTCCTCCAGGCCGCAGGCAAGATCCAGCCGCGTGATCCCCTTCAGCTCACCGGAGCGCAAGGCATCCAGAGTGGCGGCGGTTGTCGTCATGGGTCGAATGGCAGACCGATTCACCGCAAAAGAAGAAAGCGGTACAACATCTAAAACCGAAATCCGGCAGCGCCTGACCGCCTAAGGGAGCAGGTGCGCAACTGGGGCGCAGCGCTGGAACTGCCGCCAGACAGGACTGCTAACGCCATGAATACGCCACGCCATGGTCACATGATAAGCGTTGGCCAACACTGCTCGCTGCACCTCAACGCTCTAAGCATGGCTGTATCGCCGCTGCTGGACCGTGGGCCTGTAGGCCATTCAAGCAACCTTAAGAAGAGACCATCCGCTTTCATCAGAGCTTCCCATCTCCATCTCTAACGCTGGCTATCACCGACCCTCAGAACGTATGTGTAACGTGTGCCCCTGGGCGTCAAGGCTGATCGGGGGCGGCTCTGGGGTTGCCTTGATCGTCGATGGCAAGGTGACGCAAGCGGTGGGCGCTGGGGAGCGAGATGACGCCAAGACGAAGTCTTCTCCGAAGGAGTAGGCGATGGCGGCGGCATGAACAGGTGGTTGCCCAGAGGTGTGACCCGGCGGCCGCGATCAGGCAGCCCAGTTCGCTGGGAGCTTGATCAACCCTCAGGAGGAAAAAATGCGGCTTCTCAGGCGGTTTGTCCACAAACTCTTAGGGCGTGCGCGCCCTAAATCACCGTGCCATCGGCCAGCGTCGTGTTCTTCTCGATCACCACAATGCCGCTGCGAATAGTGAATCCCAGCTCACTGCGGTCCGCCTCCTGCACCCGATCCTTGTTGATGATCTGCACATTGGCGCCGATGCGCACGTTTTTGTCGAGAATCGCCCGCTTCACCACGGATCCTGCCCCAATCCCGAGCGGCACGCCACCACGGGAGCGCACCAGAGCGCGTTCAGCCTCCGGTTCGTAACCATCGGCCCCCATCACCAGCGTGTCCTCCAGCAACGCGCCCTCCTCCACCCGCAGGCGCAGACCCAGCACGCAGTGCTGAATCACACAGCGATCGAGCAGGCATCCCTCGCTGAGCACCGAGCGGTACAGGTGCGAATCACGGATCTGGCTGGGCGGCAGGTAGCGCGAGCGTGTGTAGATCGGGGCCTGCTCGTCGTAAAAGCTGAAGGCGGGCTGCTCATCGGCCAGGGCAAGGTTTGCGTCGTAGAAGGCCTTGATGGTGCCGATGTCTTCCCAGTAGGCATCGAACAGATAGCTCTGCAACGGCAGGCCACTCGCCAGGGCGGCCGGAATGATGTCCTGGCCGAAGTCGGTGGCCTGCGGCTGACTGGAGAGCAGGTTGAACAAGGTATCCCGCTCGAACACATAGATGCCCATCGAGGCCAGAAACGGGCGGCGCTCCGCTTCGCTGGCCGAAAGGCCGTGGGCCCCGGTGTCGACACGCATCGCCTCGAGAGCCTCGCCCTTGGGCTTCTCGCGAAACTCCCGGATCCGCCCTTCAGCATCGGTGCGCATCAAGCCAAAACCTTCGGCCGCCGCGCTGTCCACCGGCAATGCCGCCACCGTCACCGCCGCCCCGCTGGCCCGATGGGCCGTCACGAAGGCCGCGTAATCCATCCGGTAGAGCTGATCACCGGAGAGGATCAGCACCTGATCCACATCCCAGGCCGCGAACAGCTCGCGGTATTGGCGTACGGCATCGGCGGTGCCTGCGAACCAGCTCGGGCTGTCAGGGGTCTGCTGGGCCGCCAGCACCTCCACGAAGCCGCTGCTGAAACCGGAGGAGAGGTTGTAGGTGAGGCTGAGGTGGCGGTTGAGCGATTGACTGTTGAACTGGGTGAGGGCGTAGATCTTGAGAATGCCGGAATTGATGCAGTTGCTGATCGGGATGTCGATCAGTCGGTATTTGCCGCCCAGCGGCACGGCCGGTTTGGCCCGGGTGAGGGTGAGGGGCTGCAGCCGGGTGCCGGCTCCGCCCCCGAGGATGATCGCCAGAACACGCTTCACGCGATGCGTTCCCGCTTGAGGTGGAAGTAGAGGTGGTTGGGATCCTTGTACTGCCGAGGCAGGCATTGATGCAGCGTCTCGAGGCGATGCCAGCAAACGCTCCGCTGGATCTGCTCGATGGTTTTCTCCTCCCGGATCAGGATGCGGAGGGCCTTGCAGTACAGCGGATAACTGGCTTCGAGTTCGCCGATCGTGAGGGCGGTGGTGAAGCTGGCCTGGCTCATGGCTGCAACATTTCTGACGCTCCGCAGATTCGATCAGCAGACCGATCGGGCGAAGCCCCCGTTTGGGGGCAATCGATCCTCATTCGCGGTGGGTCGAGGTGAAGGCATAGCGGGCGTGGAGCCTCGTGCTTGCGCCGGGGCGCAGCTCAAGTTTGCGGTCGCCGCTCAGCAGGGCCTGTCGCGGTGCGCTCCAGGGTTCGATGCACACCATCGGCCGCGGTGGCTCCGTCCAGAGCACCACCAGATCAAGGGGGTGGCTCAGCTGCAGTTCGAGGCTGGTGCCGGCGGCCCCGTCCACCAGCCGCACCGGACCCGTGGGCCGCACCAGCAGGTCGATGCCACTGGCCAGCCTCTCCATCTGTTCAGCCGTTGATGCATCCTTCATGGTGAGATGGTTGAGGCACTGGGCCGGCAACCCCTCAAAGCGCACGCTCTCCAGGCTGGAGAGGTTGAAGTAAGGGTGCAAGCCAAAGCTGAAGGGCATCGTTTCGCTGCCGCGGTTTTCCACGGTGGTGCTGATCTCCAGCGCCCCGGGTTCCAGCCGCACCTTCATGGTGAGCAGGAAGCTGAACGGATAGGACGTCAAGGTCTCTTCTGTGTCGGCCAACTGCAGCTGCACGCCAGCACCGTCGGCCAGGGCCTCCAGGCGCCAGGGCAGCTGGCGCGCAAAGCCGTGCTGGCCGAGGGTGAACACACCCTGAGGCAGGGGGAGCCGGTTGTCCGGCAGGCCTCCAGTGATTGGGAAGAGCACCGGGAAGCCGCCGCGCACCGATTGGGAAGGGTCGAGGAAGCGCTCCAGATCGAGGTAGACAACCTCATGGCCAGAGCAGCTCCAGCCGCTGA
>CALFOF010000090.1 GCA_937919075.1 uncultured Cyanobium sp.
CTCCTGCAACGGGCCGATCGTGCTGGCCGCCTTGATCTCGGTGCTGGCCGACACGCGCCTGTTCACCGCCACCAGCTTTCCGGCCTACGTGAGTGGGCAGATGCTGATCGGGCTGGCCCTCGGGCTTTACTGGCCCGCGATTGAAGTGGCCGTGACCCAGAGCTGCGCGCCGCTACCTTCCAGCCGCGCCTTCGCGCTGGTGCGCACCGCCGACGCCCTCGGCATCGCCACCGGCGTGCTGCTGGGCTCTGGGCTGGCGGCCTGGGGCCGGTTGCGGGGCATCTTTCTGCTCGACATCGCCTGCATGGTGGTGTTGCTGAGCCTGCTGCTGCGCCGGCCGCTGCCGCCGGCTCCGGCCCGCAGTGACGGCGTGCGGCTCGATTCCTGGCAGGGGTGGGTGCGGCCTCTCCTGCCGCTGCTGGCGATGACGGTGCTGTGCACCGGCATGGTGGCGCTGCTGCAAAGCGCACTGCCGCTGGATCTGGTGCGTGGCGGCCTGGCGCGCCCCCCTCTGCCGGAGAGCACCGGCGCCCTGCTGCTGGCGCTGCAGCTGGGGCTGCTGCTGGCTCTGCAGTGGCCGCTGGGGCGCTGGTTGTCGGAGCGCTCGGTGGCCTTCGGGCTCGGCCTGAGCCTGCTGGCCTTCGCGCTCGGCAGCTCCCTGCTGGCCTGCTCCAGCCTGGGCTGGCACAGCCTCACAGTGCTGCTGCTGGCCCAGCTGCCGCTGGCCGCGGCCGTGGCCGCCTTTCTCCCCACCGCCACGGAGGCCGTGGTGGAGATCACGCCCCCCGCCCACCAGGGCATGGCCATGGCTCTGTTCTCACAGTGTTTTGCGGTGAGTGCCTTCGTGGCGCCGCAGGTGGCGGGCCTGTTCCTCGACCAGCAGCGGCATGGTGCCGGCCTGTGGCTGGCGATGGCGGTGCTCTGTCTGCTGGGCCTCACCCTGGTGCGGCCCTTAGCCCGCGTCCACCCCCACGCCAGTGCTTCCGGCGGCCTCTGAGGCTTCGGCCGGGGCGGGCCGGGAAATCCAGCCCTGCTGCTCGTGGGGCAGGGGCTCGGTGCCGTACTCCCAATCGTCGTAGTCGGGGTCGTTGCGGATGCGCTGGTGCAGTTCTTTCTGGATCTCGAAGTTGTGGGGGCCAGGGGCAGATCCATCACTGCCCTCAGAGGCCGGTGTGGTGCCACTGGCGGCTTCGGCCACCGGCGACTCTGCAGCAGGCTGGCTGCCGGCCGCCGCAGCGCTACCAGCAGAGGACTCCTGGGAGGGGTTCATCAGGGTTCGCCTCGTAGAACCCCATTCTCGCCGAAGGCCGGCAGCACCTCTGGCACCTCAGCCCTAAACAGAAGGGAGAGGATCAACGCTTTACGAGCGCTTCAGCGCCTGCAGCCGCCTCAGACGTTGAACAGGAATTCCATCACGTCGCCTTCGGCCACCACGTAGTCCTTGCCCTCGCTGCGCAGCCAGCCACGATTGCGTGCTTCTGAAAGGGAGCCTGCCTCGATCAGCTGGGCGTAGGCCACGGTCTGGGCGCGGATGAAGCCCCGCTCGAAGTCGGTGTGGATCACGCCGGCGGCCTGGGGCGCGGTCATGCCGGCGGTGATCGTCCAGGCCCGTGTTTCCTTTTCGCCGGTGGTGAAGTAAGTGCGCAGGCCCAGCAGCTGATAGGTGGCCCGGATCAGGCTCTGCAGCCCGCCCTCACTCACCCCGAGCCCATCGAGGTAATCGGCCCGTTCGGCCTCGCCGAGTTCCACCAGTTCCGCCTCCACCTGCGCGGAAATCCTTACCACCTCAGCACCTTCGCGCTGGGCGAGGGTCGCCACGGCCTCGCTGTGGCCATTGCCTGCCGCCAGGTCGTCTTCCGACACATTGGTGGCGTAGATGATCGGCTTGAGGGTGAGCAGGCCGAGGGGTCGGAGGGTCTCGCGTTCGTCGGCGCTGATGGCAACCCCGCGGGCGGGCGCACCGGCTTCCAGTGCCACGGCGATCCGGCCCAGCACCTCGTCTTCCGCCTGGGCTTCCTTGCTGGTGCGGGCCTGCTTCTTGAGGCGCTCGCGCCGCTTCTCCACCTGGGCCAGATCAGCGAGAGCCAACTCCAGATTGATGATCTCGGCGTCCTGGGCGGGATCCACCTGCCCAGCCACGTGGATCACGTCGTCGTCCTCGAAGCAGCGCACCACATGCACGATCGCGTCCACTTCGCGGATGTTGGCGAGGAACTTGTTGCCGAGCCCCTCACCCTGGCTGGCGCCCTTCACCAGGCCGGCGATGTCCACGAACTCGACCCGCGTGGGCACGATCTCGCGGGAACTGGACACATCTGAGAGCATGTTCAGGCGTCCGTCAGGCACCGCCACGGAGCCCACGTTCGGCTCGATTGTGCAGAACGGAAAGTTGGCGGCCTGGGCCTGGGCGTTGGCCACCAGGGCGTTGAAGAGGGTGGATTTGCCCACGTTGGGCAGCCCCACGATTCCGGCTTTGAGCATGGGGCGAAATCTAAACGGCGCCCCCCGGGCCTCCCATGGCCACGTTTTCCGCCGCGACCATCAAGACTGGTGACAACGACCGCTGACTGTCATTCCCCGCTCTGCCCTTCGCCCCGCGCCGGTGCTGACACCGCCCCAGGAACAGTCCGTTCCAGCCACCCCTCGCCGGCCCAGCCCCAAAAAGCGGCGCTGGCCCCTCTGGGCAGGGGTGGCGGTGGCGGTGATCGTGATCGGCGGTGCGGCCTTCTGGCAGCGTCAGCGCGCCTCCACCTTGCGGCAGCAATCGCTCGCCACCTACGTGGTGAAGGCCGAGCGTGGCAGCCTGCCGGGCATTGTCACCGCCAGCGGCGAGCTGGAGGCAGCCCGCAGCGTGAACGTGAGCCCCAAGCGCGGGGGCGTGCTCGCTGATTTGTTTGTGGATGAGGGCGATCTCGTGCGGGCCGGTGAGCCGATCGCCCTGATGGACAGCGGCGACCTGCGCGACCGGGAAAACGAACTGCTGGCCCAGGAGCGCCAGGCGGCGGCAGAGTACGCCCGCAGCCGCTCGGAGTTTGAGCGCCGCCAGAAGCTGTTTCAGCAGGGGGCGATCAGCCAGGACGACATCGTCACCTTCCGTACCCGCATGCTCACCAGCAAGGCGGCGCTTGATGCGGCACGCCAACGCAATGCACAGCGGGATGTGGAACGCGCCGAGCTCACGATCCGCGCTCCCTTCGATGGGGTGATCACCCAGCGATTCGCCGACCCCGGCGCCTTCGTCACGCCCACCACGTCGGCCTCCGCCAGTGCGGGCGCCTCCAGCTCGTCGGTGGTGGAGCTTGCCAACGGCCTGGAGGCGGTGGCGAAGGTGCCGGAAAGCGACATTGGCCGCATTCGCCTCGGCCAGGCCGCCAGCGTGCGGGTGGATGCCTTCCCGGACCGCCGTTTCACTGCCCGCGTGCGCCAGATCGCTCCCCGGGCGGTGAAGACCAACAACGTCACGTCCTTCGACGTGAAGTTGCTGTTCACCGATCCCAACAGCGAGCTGCGCATCGGTATGACCGCCGACATCGACTTCCAGGCCGGCACCCTGCCGGCCCAGACCCTGGTGCCCACCGTGGCGGTGGTCACCGAGGAAGGGCGGCCCGGGGTGCTGCTGGTGGGCAAGGACAACCAGCCCACCTTCCAGCCGGTGACGCTTGGCTCCAGCAGCGGCCGTAACACCCAGATCCTCTCCGGCCTCGAGCCCGGCACCCAAGTGTTCGTCGATCTGCCCCCCTGGGCGAAGAAGCGGCCGGGCAGCTGAACCCCGGTCAAATCAGATCAGATCAGATCAGATCAGATCAGATCAGATCAGACCAGCTGTCAGCTCAGCTTCGTTCTGCCAGGAAGGCACGGCACGCCGCCACGATCCTGCCGCTCGCCTGGCCGTCCCCGAAGGGGTTGTGGGCCATGGCCATGGCGGCATAGGCCGCAGGGTCGTCGAGTAGGCGACCGGCTTCTGCGGCGATTGCTGCGGCATCGGTGCCGATCAGGCGGGCCGTGCCGGCAGACACCGCTTCAGGTCGCTCTGTGGTGCGCCGCAGCACCAGGACCGGCTTACCCAGGGCTGGGGCCTCTTCCTGCAGACCGCCGGAGTCTGTGAGCAGCAACGTGCAGCCGCGGATCGCCCCCACCAGCTCGTTGTAGTCGAGCGGTTCGGTTAGAAAGGCCCGCGGGTGATCGCCCAGCATCTGCTGCAGGGGTTCCCGCACGGTGGGGTTGCGGTGCAGCGGCAGCAGCAAAGCAGTGTCGGGATACTGCTCCAGCAAGCGCAGAAAGCCGTCGCCGATCGCGCGCAGGCGCTCTCCCCAGTTCTCCCGCCGGTGCACGGTGGCCAGGATCACTCGCTGCTGGTTCCAGTCGAGGCCAGGCCGTTGCAGCAGCGGCGCCCGCTCCGCCATCAGCAGCAGCGCATCGATCACGGTGTTGCCCGTGACCAGCACCTGGCCCACCACCCCGGAGGCGCGCAGATTCGCCTCCGACACCGAGGTGGGGGCGAAATGCAGCTGGCCGATCTGGGAGATCAGCCGGCGGTTGGCTTCCTCAGGGAAGGGATCGAGCAGGTTGTCGGTGCGCAGACCGGCCTCCACGTGGCCCACCGGGATCTGCTGGTAGAAGGCCGCCAGAGCGGAAGCGAAGGCCGTGGTGGTGTCGCCCTGGACGAGCACCAGATCCGGCCGGTGTTCGGTGAAGTCCTGCTCCAGGCCCGTCAGGGCGGCGCAGGTCACGTGGGTGAGCGTCTGGCGGGGCGTCATCAGGGCCAGGTCACGGTCAGCGGTGAGGCTGAACAGCTCCATCACCTGCGCCACCATTTCCCGGTGCTGGCCGGTGAGCACCACCCGGGTGCGGAAGCCTTCGGCCTGTTGGAAGGCACGGATCACCGGCGCCAGCTTGATCGCTTCGGGCCTGGTGCCCAGCACGATGCTGACGAGCGGAGCAGTGGTGATCAAGGAGCCCGTGCAGGGAAGGCGATCCTAAGGAGGGCCGGTGTGGCCCTCCTGCGCCGGACCGTTCCTGTGGCATGCCGTGGCCCAAGGTGGACCCTGAAGAGAGTTTTCCCTTCAAAATGGCGGCAGCGTTGTGCAGCCCAATGACCAGCTCCTTGTTTCCACCGAGTCCGGCACCTGCGCCCAGCCCCCCGCCCGCCACGTTGGCTGGCGTCGATCCGGCCCCGGCACCCCCTAAGCCATCAGGGGCGACGCCCCGCTCGCTGGTAGCGGTGGTACGAGTGGCCTTTGAGGCCAAGTGTTCGGACGTGCACCTCGGTGTGGGCGAGGAGCCGCGGCTGCGCTTTCGCGGCGACATGCAGATGACCGACTGGCCGATAACCACAGGCGAACAGTTCACCGGTTGGTTGGAGGAGATTCTCGCGCCTGGGGATCGCCAGGCGTTTCAAGATGAAAAGGAATACGACGGCTCCCATGCCTTCAGTTTTGTCAGGGTGCGGATCAACCTGTTCGAATCGCTGCTGGGGCCAGCGATGGTGCTGCGGCTCATTCCTTTTGAAGTCCCCACGCTTGAAGACCTTGACCTGCCCGAGGTCTTCAAGAGCTTGCTGAATTATACAAAGGGCTTGATCCTGATGACAGGCCCACGGGCTGTGGCAAAACCACAACGCTTGCAGCCATGATCAACTGGATGAATATCACGCAAACAAAGCACATCCTCACCATTGAAGATCCCGTTGAATTCGTGCATCCAAGCAAGTCTTGCCTGGTTCATCAGCGTGAGATTGGTCACCACACCAAAATGTTCTCCATCGCCTTGCGGGCGGCCCTTCGGGAAGATCCTGATGTGTTGCTGATCGGTGAGATTCGTGATCATGAGACCCTATCCACAGCTCTCGAAGCAGCCCAGACTGGACACCTTGTTTTTGGTACGCTCCACACCAATTCAGCAGTCAAGACTGTTGAGCGAATTCTGGGCATGTTCCCGGCAGAAGATCAGAAGCTAATCCGTGCAAACGTAGCCGAATCGCTTTTGGCAGTGATATCTCAGGGGCTGCTTAAATCAACCGACGGAGGGCGTGTTGCCTACCACGATATTTTCATCAATACCGATGCCTGCCGGGACTATCTGCTACGCAGCGAATTTGACCAAGTCGAGGAAATTATGAAACGCAGTTCGTTCGAAGGCATGCAAACCCTCAATCAGTCTCTTCTTGAACTGGTGACACGAGGAAAAGTTTCGGAAGAAGATGCTTTGGCCGTGAGCCTCAAGCGCGGCGAACTTTCCCAGGCGCTGCGGGGTCGAGAGTAGGCG
>CALFOF010000091.1 GCA_937919075.1 uncultured Cyanobium sp.
CGGCAAGGTGTTCAATGCAGGCACCTCGAGCGGACAACAACGCTGATAGGTACCGGCCCAGCTCCTGGCGTTCGGCCTGAAACAGGCGGCGCGAGAGCTCCTTGAACAGCAGAAAGCCGGAGAACTCCGACACACACGAGCGCACCAGATAGCTCTCGTAGGCGGTCTTGGCCTCTGGGCTGAGGGCGCGCAACCGGTCGAGCGGAGCCTTGCGGTCGAAGTGTTCGCGGTTGTGATCGGCCTCCATTTCGGCGAGCATCGCCTCGAAGGCGGGCCGCTGCTGCTCCAGGTCGGTGCGGGCGGCCTTGTCGATCTCCGTGGTGTAGAAGCGGGGCGTCAGCAGGTCTTCGCGCAGGTGGGGCGCGGCGGGGGTGGCGGCAGCGGCCGGCTGGCTGATGGTGGCGGTCATCGGGAAGCGCTCGTGGAGAGGGTGGGGGCGGAAGCGGCGCGGGCATAGGCGACGGCATCAGCGCCGTAGCGGTGCAGGTGGAACCATTCCTGCAGGTCGAGCAGCCAGCCGAGCCGCTCGGCGCTGCCGGCAGGTGTGCGGGCGGCGAGCTCGGCCGCCTGGCGGTGACTGAGACGGTGGCCGGGGCAGAGGCAGCCGGCAGCGGCCAGCCAGCGCTCCTCCAGCCGCAGATGCAGGCCCAGCGCCCGCACCAGTTGCTGGCAGCGGGCGGTGGGGGCCTCGCCCTCGATCAGCTGCTCCAGCAGCGCCTCAATGCGGCTGTGCTGCCGCTCCAGCAGCTGGCTGCGCTCAGACCAGAGCCGCGGCCAGGGACGGCTGCGGCCGGGCCGCTGCCAGCGAACCGGCGGCCGGCCGGCCGGCCGTGCTGCGGGCGCTGAGGACGGCGAGGCAGGGGAGGGAACAGGGAGCGTCAACGCCAGCGGCATTGTTCAACGCTATAACGACATCGTGATGATAGAGGACGACGGCCGGCTGGCGGCGGTCCGGCAACAAAAGCCACTAAGCGATTGAGCTATGAGCCTCAGGGCCACAGCGATCCCAGCAGAGGCTCCAGCACTGATCCCAGCGCCGATCCCCGCAACGATCCCCGCAACGAGTCGGCGCCTGGCCCCAGCTCCCCTCGCCAGCGTCAAGCAGGCAGCCCAGGAGAAGGCCTGGGGCTGTGCTGCTTCCGGCCACTTCGGCATGCTCCCTCCTCCTTGCTGATCGCCGCGATGGACCATCGCCGAAATCCCCCGCGGCACAGGGGCTTTTCACGGGCTTTGCAACGCCTGCGCTGGCCTGAGCAAGGCCTTGCGACGGTTGACGGCAACGACGGCTACTGTCTGAGCCACTCATTCCCGGCAGATCGCCGGCTGGCACCGCCTCCATGGCTCCTTTCCGGTTGCTTGAACTGCTGATCCTGGGGGCGGTGCTGGCAGGTTTTGCGGGCCTGCTGCTGCGCCGCAACCTGTTCCTCAAGGTCCTGTCGATGGACGTGATTGGCTCTGCGGTGGTGGCCCTGTTCGTGCTGGTGGGGGCCCGTTCCGGTTTGCGCAGTCCGATTCTCTCGGCCGCTGCCAATGCCCCTGCGGCTGCTGCAACGGCCTGGGCCGACCCCATCCCCCAGGCGGTGATCCTCACGGCAATCGTGATCGGCCTCTCGATCCAGGCCCTGTTGCTGGTGGTGATCACCCGCCTCTCGCGCATCGATCCCGGCCTGGATCTGGCCAGCTTTGACACCGGTGGTCAGCGCTGATGCTCAGTTTCATGCCGCTGCTTTACGCCAAGGCGACGGTGATTGCCTGGTTGTTGCTGCCGTTCCTGGCTGCTTTTCTGGCGGCCGTGCTGCCTCCGCTGGCCCGGTGGCTGGCGCTGTTCTGCTGCCTGGCCACGGCAGCGGTGGCGGTGGCGATTCAGCTCGGCAGCCTTCCTGTCAACGTCGAGCTGCTCGGGGCCTATGGGGTGGCCCTGAAAACCGATGCCTTCGCGGTGCCGTTCCTGCTGCTCAACGCCCTGGTGTGCAGTGCGGTGGTGATCGACAGCTGGAAGCGTCCGCTGCCCGGGCCCTTTCTGCTGCTGCTGATGGTGCTGCACGGCGGCTTGTCCTC
This sequence comes from uncultured Cyanobium sp., assembly GCA_937919075.1. Classification (GTDB taxonomy): domain Bacteria; phylum Cyanobacteriota; class Cyanobacteriia; order PCC-6307; family Cyanobiaceae; genus MW101C3. Next base: position 2,059 of record CALFOF010000091.1, read on the forward strand.
CGCCTTCGTGGTGATGGACCTGATCAGCCTGTACGTGACCCTTGAAGTGGTGGGCATCAGCGCCTTTCTGCTGATCCTGATCAGCCGCTCCGACCGCTCGCTGTGGGTGGCCCTGCGCTACCTGCTGATCGGCAACACGGTGATGACCCTGTTCCTGATTGGCGCGGCCTTGGTGTATCTGGAGCGCGGCAGCTTTCGCTTTGAGGCCGTGGCAGGCACCACCAGCATCGCCGCCCTGGCGTTGCTTCTGGTGGGCTTGCTGATGAAATCCGGCCTGTTCCTCTCCGGCCTGTGGCTGCCCGTCACCCATGCAGAGGCGCCGGCCGAAGTGTCGGCGCTGCTCTCGGGCGTGGTGGTCACCGCCGGCATCGCCCCGCTGCTGCGGCTGAGTTGCGGCGTGCCGGCCCTCGGCCCGGTGATCACGGGCATCGGCCTGGCCAGCGCCGTGCTCGGCCTGGTGTTCGCCCTCGCCGACGCCGACGCCAAACGCCTGCTGGCCTGGAGCACGTTGTCGCAGATGGGGCTGGTGGCGCTCTCGCCGGTGGCCGGCGGCTTCTACGCCCTCAGCCATGGCACCGCCAAGGCCGTGCTGTTCCTGGTGGCGCGTCGTTTCCCCGGCCGGGCGCTGCAGGGCTGGCGTGAGCGCCCTCTGCCCGCCGGGGTGTGGTGGCCGCTGTGCATCGGCTCGCTCTCGATCGTTGGCCTGCCGCCGCTGGCGGGCTTTGCGGCCAAGGCAGACCTCTCTGGGGTGCTCTCTCTGCCGCTGGAGGTGGCTGTGACGCTGGTGAGCATGGGGACGGCGGCGGTGTACGCCCGCTTCTGGGGCGCGCCGTTGCTCCGCAGAACGGTGCCGGTGGTTGGGCTCAGCTCCGGTGGTGAGGCACCTGAACCCGCCTGGTCGCTGGGCGTGATCCTGCTGGTGCTGGCGCTGGTGGTGATGGGCTCTGCAACCCTGCCCTGGACCGCCTCGCCGTTCAGCGCCGTGGCCAAGAGCGCCCTGGTGTTGCTGGGCGGCTGGGGGCTGCACACGCTCGTTGAGGGGTTGCGCCTGCCGGAGAAGCTGCGATTGCCGGATCTCGAAGGCCTGTCCGACCTGCTCGGCGGCATTGGCGTGGTGGGGGCCGGTCTGCTGTTGATCCTGAACCGATGAGACGCCTGCTTCCCTTGTTACTGAGCACCGCCTTCCGGCTGGCGCTGTGGTGCCTGCTCACCAGTGACCTGAGCCAGCTCAACCTGCTGATCGGGCTGGTGGTGGCGTTGTTGCTGCCCCGGGCGCGCTCGCGGCCCCTGCCGGTGCGGGTGTTGCTGAAGGCCACGCTGCGCGGTCTGCTGGCGATCCCGCAGGCGTTCGCCGAAGCGCTGCGGCTGGTGATGGCCCCGGCCATGGTGGAACGGGAAGACAGCGAGCCGGCCACCGATCGGGCCCTGCCGCTGCTGGTGTTCCTCGACGTGTTCCGCATCACGCTCACGCCGTTCACCATTGTGCTCGGCCTGGAGGATGGCGGCCGGCGCTATCGCATCCACACGCTCACCCCCGCCAGCAAGGAGGACTCCGAACCATGACCGTGTTGCTGTGGGGCATGGTGCTGGCCCTGCTGATCCCGATCGCAGTGGCCTGCCGTCCTTCTGATGTGTGGGACCGGCTGGCGGCCTTCTCCAGTGTGTCGTCGAAGGTGGCGCTGATCATTCTTGTGGTGTCGGTGATGCGCGACGACCGCATGCTGGGGCTGGTGGGGGCGATCGCGCTCAGCGCCGGCAACGCCGGCATGCTGCTGCTCGCCAACCTGCTCCGGGGGGTGGAGCGGTGATGGCCCACTCCTTGATCGATCACGCCAGTGCGTTGCTGCTGGGTGCCGGTCTGGTGCTCTGGTTCTGGGGCACCTGGCCGCTGCTGGGCACCCACAGCTATCTGCGCAAATTGCACGCCCTTTCGGTGGCCGACACGCTGGGCTCCTTGCTGATGCTGCTCGGCCTGCTGCTGCGCATTCCCGGCCAGTGGCCGCTGCTCACCCTGGCCCTGCTGGGGTTGGTCGTGTGGAACACGATCTTCGGGTATGTGCTGGCGGCGTGCTCGCTGCCGCCGCGGCCCCACCCCGCCACCGAGCAGGACAGCGCCCCATGAGCATTCCGTTGACCCTGGCGGGGGAGCTGGATCTGCTCCTGCCGATCACCGCCCTGCTGCCGCTCACCGCCGTGCTGCTGGTGAGCCAGACCAATCCCTACCAGACCCTGGTGCTGCGCGGCATTCTCGGCTCGGTGGCCACCTTGCTCTATGCCCTGCTGGGGGCGCCGGACGTGGCGATCACGGAAGCGCTGGTGGGCACCCTGCTCTCCACCACGCTTTACGCCGTGGCGCTGCGCTCGTCGATGGCGTTGCGACTGTCGTTTTTGGAGCAAGCTCCCCCCTCGCCGCAGTGCCAGCAGCTGCTGCGCACCTGGCTGGAGCCGGCGGGCCTGCGCTTGCGGCTGGTGCCGCCCGCGGAGCTGGCCCTCAGTGCCAACAGCAGTTGCCATGGACGCCTGGAGCCGGGTCAGCGTCTGGTGGTGCTGAATCCACGCCTGCTGAAGCGCCTGCAGGCCCTTGATGGCTACCGCTCCTGGCGGGAGAGCGGCGGCGCGCTCGAACTGGCCGAAAGCCCATGACCTGGCTCTACCTGGTGGCGGCCACGGCCCTTTGCCTCTCCCCGCTGGCGACGGCGCTGCCCCCAGCGGGCGATGTGCTGCCGCTGATCAACGCCCTCGTCGAGCAGACGAACGTGCCGAACCTGGTGTCGGGCGTGATCCTCTACACCCGCCTCTACGACACGGTCACCGAGGTGGTGGTGTTCACGCTGGCGTCGATCGGGGTGCGCTTTCTGTTTGCGGGCGAGCCCGCCAAACCCACGGTGCGTGCGCTCGATGATGCGCCCTCGGTGGTGCTCTGCCAGCTGAGCGGCACGATCGCGGCCCTGATCGGCGTGGAGCTGGCCCTGCGCGGTCATCTTTCGCCTGGCGGCGGTTTTGCCGCGGGGGTGGCCGGTGGCACGGCGATCGGGCTGGCGTTGATCAGCGGCTCGGCGGTGCTCTCCGATCGCCTCTACCGCAACTACCGCGCCGATCTTTGGGAGAAGGCGGCGGTGATCGCCTTCGTGCTGCTGGCCGCGCTCACCCTGGGCGGCCTGCCGCCGCCGCCCGGCGCATTCGGCAGCCTGGCGGGCGGCAGCTGGATCCCACTGCTCAATGTGCTGGTGGCGATCAAAGTGACACTCGGCTCCTGGGCGATGGTGCAGCTGTTTGTGCGCCACCGGGGCTTGCTCTAGCCGCTGCTGCTCAGCCGCAGAGTGGAGCCGCGGTCGCCGGCGATCACCTCGATGCCGCCGCGGATACGCTCGCGCAGGGCGCCCACGTGGCTGATCAGGCCGATCATGCGGCCGCCTGCACGCAGGCGGTCGAGTTCGTCCATCGCCAGTTGCAGGTTGTCGGGGTCGAGGCTGCCAAAGCCTTCATCGATGAACAGGGCCTCCAGGGGCACGCCGCCGGCATGGGCCTGCACCGTGTCGGCCACCCCCAGCGCCAACGCCAGCGACGCCTGGAAGGTTTCGCCGCCCGAGAGGCTGCTCACCTCCCGCTCCTCGCCGGTGTAGGCATCGAGCACCCGCAGGCCGAGGCCGGCATTGCGGCCGCCGTGGCCCCCCTCATCGGTGAGGCGCAGCTGGTAGCGGCCGGAGGTCATCAGCGTGAGCCGCTGATTGGCGAAGCTGCAGATGTCGGCGAGGTAGGCGGAGAGCACCCAACGCTGCAGGGAGATGTAGGGCGCCGCCTTGCCCTGGCAGCGGTTGGCCACGGCGCTGAGCAGCTCCGCCTTCGCCCGCTGCTGCGCCAGGCCGGCGGCGCGTTCCCGGTGCAACGCCGTGAGCCGCTGGATTTCAGCCTGGGCGCCCCGCGCTTCGCTGTGCCGTTCCACAGCGGTGGTGCGCAGCTGATCAGCGTGGGTTTCCGCCGCCAGGGCAGCGGCGGTGTCGGGCCGCTGTTCAGGTACATCGGCCAGTTCGGGGGCAGCCAGGGCGCCCTGCAGTTCGATCACTTGTTTGTTGTAGGCCTCGATCCGCTGCGCCCACTGCTCGCGCTTGGCGGCCTCGATCAAGGCGGCGCTGGCCTCGTTGGCGCTGGCAAAGGGGGAGGCGGCCAGTTCGCCCGTGAGCCGCTGCGCCGCCTGCTCCTGGCGGGCCACGGCCCGGGTGTGGCTGGCGGCGGCGGCGATCAAATTGCGCAGGGCGCTCTCCAGCGGCGCGAAGGCCACCAGCACCGCAGCGGGCTCCAGCCCAGCGCCCAGCTCCTGCGCCAAGGCAGCCACCAGTGCGGCGGCGCGGCCTGTGGCCTCTTGCTGTGTCCTGCGCTCCAGCGCCGTCGCTGTACGGGCCGCTTCGATGGCCTGCTGCAGGGCCTGGCCCTGCTGCTCACGTGCTTTGGTGCCTTGTTCAAGGGCAGCGCGGCGAGCCGCCTGGGCGCTGGCGGCGGCGAGGGCCTCGCTGGCGGTGCGGGCGGC
>CALFOF010000092.1 GCA_937919075.1 uncultured Cyanobium sp.
GACCCTGTCGCCGGGCAGCCAGCAGATCCATCTGCTGGAGCGCATCGCTGAATTAGCAATGCGGGAAATCGAGATGCGCCGCCAATCACTGCACTGTCCGATTACGCGTCTGCTGGGGCGTCAGCTTTTTCTTCAGCTTGGAGAGCTCGAACTTGGGCATGCCAGAGAGCGCCACACGCCGTTGTCGTTGGTGATTCTTGACATCGACAACTTTCGCTCGATCAACAGCCGCTGGGGTCATCGCACGGGTGATGAGGTGTTGATGAAAGTGGCAGATCTCTGTCGTAGCAATGTCGCCAATCAGGACCTGATCGGTAGGGTCGGTGATGAAGAGGTTGCCATTCTCTTGATCAACAGTACCGATGAGCAGGCCATCTGGCTGGCGGAAACCCTGCTGGAGGGGGCCCATCACATCGGAGTGTCCTCCTTCCACAACGAGCAGCAGATCCACCTCAGCGGTGGCGTCACCACCCTCAGCGACACCGATAGCGACTTCGCCAGCTTGTTTCAGCGGGCCACCAAAGCCTCTGAATTGGCGCGGGTGAATGGACGCGACCAGATCGTGGCCATGGAACGTCAATGAGGGCAGGGGAGGGCAGGGGAGGGCAGGGCCTGATGCAGGAGGGTCATCAGAGGGCTTCGGCTGGGCTGCACGAGGGCTGCAAGGGTGCCGCAGCAGTGCCGCATGGCTGCGTATGGTTGCCGCGGCAATGTTCCAGCGGTGCTCCAGCGGTGGCTAGCTAGCTAGCTAGCTAGTGATCAGCTGACGCCTGCGGCACCTTCTTGTGCGTTGAAGGGGCTTGCCTTCAGGGGGTCTCGGCGGCCGAAGCCGGATCCGAAGCCGATGCCGGATCCGTGGGTTTGAACGTCCGCCACTGCACCTGCTCGATCGAACCGAGGCGTTGAGCTGGTTGGCCTTCCAGTTGGGCCGTCACCAGGTCAGGGCGTCCGGCCAGCACCTTGAGGCCATCGCCGAGGAGGAAACGGCGCTCGCCCTTGAAGGTGCCGCGAAAGACCACCTCTTCGCCGGCCGCGCCGCCCACCTGGCGCACCTCCAACCAGCTGGGGGAACTGCTGCTGAGCAGCAGATCACCGGGGGCAGGGGCTGGCTGAGGCATACCTGTGGGGTCTGATGCCCCTGACGCCGGCTGCGGCGGCGTTGCCTCAGTACCTGATTCAGCCGCCGCAGGTTTGGGCTGGGGAGCCGAAGGGACCGCCGGCTGGGCGGGTCGCCAGGTTTGCAGGCCAGCGCCATCAAAGCGCTGCCAGCCCCACACCAGGGCCGATCCGGTGCCCAGGATCAGTGCCACAACGGCGATCCCCTTGCCCATGCCGCCAGCCTTGTTCGGTGAAGTCCGCGGCTCCGCCTGCCGCGGCGTTGAGGCGCTTGGATCCAGGCAGCGGTGGGGTGGACCACTTTTCTGCAGGTGGCGCAGTGGCAGCAGCAGCGGCGCCACATCCAGCCCGAGCACGTTGGCTACCCGCTGCGCCTGGGCGATCACGTACACCAACTCCGGCAGAGCGGAACGGTCACCCGCCTCGAGTGCCTCCAACTGTTCCTGGCGAAAGAACAGGCGCTTGGCCAGCTCCGGCTGAGGAATGCCCTTGGCTTCCCGGCCCTGCCGGAGCTGGGCGCCCAGCACGCTCAGAGCCTTGGCCACGGCCTGATCCTGGGCGCTGGCTTCTGGCAAGGGTTGGCCGGAGGGAGTGCCCTCGCGCATGGTGCGGATCTCTGAGAAAGGGCGGTCAGACTATTTTTAGCTCGAAATGGTGCCCGTTGATGTCCATTGGAGAGTGTGCCTTGAGCTGTGATTTGTACTGGACAGAAAAACGCTTAAAACTTGAGGAAAGCTGGTGGCCTTACAGGCCTGGCCTCACTGGAACAACGCTCAAAAAGCCAGAGCCGGCTCCAGCCAGAGCCGCTTCCAGCCGGAACAACCTCCATGTGCCGACAGATCCACAGAGGCTGGCAACGGCGCCACTGCTGACTGGTTCAACAACGACGGGAGACTCAACATCGGCAGTGCTGCTGAACAGCGACCAAAAGGCCCTGCACTGATCAACTTGGTCAGTAGAGGCGGCTGAGCACGAATTCCGGCAGGGCCCTCAGGGCCTCGCTGGAGGCGGAAGGCGGCAGCCACTGGAGCGCTTCGCCGGCCTCGTGGGCAAAGCCTTCCGCCAGCGCGCGCGAACGAGGAATGGCCTCGCAACCCCGCACCAGCTCAAGCGCTTGGTCGAGATCGCCGGTCTCGCAAAGCTCACGCTCGATCAGCCCGGCTAGGGCTGGCCGCTCCTCAAGGGCGAACAGCACTGGGGCCGTGAGGTAGCCGGCGGCCAGATCACTGGCGGCAGGCTTGCCAAGCTGCTTGTCGCTGCCGGTGAAGTCAAGGATGTCGTCGACAACCTGAAAGGCCAGGCCCAACTGGCGGCCGAAGCGATACAGCTGATCGAGGCGATCGACAGGGAGTTCGCTCAAAACGCCGGCGGCACGCGCGCTGTTGGCGATCAGCGAGGCGGTTTTGCAGTAGCTCTTCTCGAGATACGTTTCGAAGCTCTGGCCCGTGTCGTAGCGGAACAGACCCTGGCGCACTTCGCCGTCGGCCAGGTCCATGATCACCCGTGACAGCAGCTTCACCACGTCGAGGTCATTGAGGTTGGCAAGGTGCCAGCTGGCCTGCGCGAAGAGAAAATCGCCTGCCAGCACTGCCAGGCGGTTGTTGAAACGGCTGTGGACGGTGTCCACCCCGCGGCGGGTGGAGGCCTCATCGACGACGTCGTCGTGGACGAGGGACGCGGTGTGGATCATTTCGGTGATCTCTGCCAACCGGCGGTGCCGGCTGGTGAGCTCGCCATCAGGGCTCAAGGCCCGTGACAACAGCAGAACCACCCCGGGGCGAATCCGTTTGCCACCGGCACTGAACAGATGCTCAGCAGCAGCTTGGAGGATCGGATGGCCGGCGCCGATCAGGCTGCGCAGATCGCTCAGCAGGGTTTCGAGGTCGTTCTCGACCGGCTGGAGCAATTGCGCGACCGTGGCCATGTCCCCTGCTCAGTTGCTGGATCCTAGAAGGCCTGGATCGGTGCTGAGAGCGCCACTTTTTCCACGACCGGCCGCCACCCCAGCCAGGGCATGGCGGCGCGGGCGAAGGCCTCCGGATCGCCGGTCACGCAGAAGCGGCTGCCGGAAGCCAGCGCGGGGGAGGGGTGCAGGCCGCAGCGCCGCAGCACCGGTGCGGGTGTTCGCCCGATGCAGGCCGACAGCCGCTCCACGGCGGCTTCAGCTGGATCCACCAGCACCACGTGATCGGGCAGCAGCTCCCGCAACAGGTCTTCGAGCAGCGGGTAGTGGGTGCAGCCCAGCACCACAGTGTCCACCTCGGCGGCCAGCAGGGGCTTGAGATAGGAATGTGCCGCCTCACGCAGTCGTGGGTCGCTGAGATCGCCCTGCTCGATCAGGGGCACGAAGGCGGGGCAACCCACTTCCAGCACCTTGGTGTGCGGCCGGACCGCGCGCAGGGCGCGCCCATAGGCTCCGCTGGCGGCGGTGGCTGGCGTCGCCAGCACGCCCACTCGCTCCCCCTGCACCACGCCGGCGGCACTGTCGATCAGACCCAGCACCGGCACCTCCCGGCCGGCGATGCCCTCCACTACATCGAGGGCCAGGGCGTGGGTGGTGTTGCAGGCCATCAGCACCACATCGACCGACTGCAGCTGCAGCCAGCCCACCACTTCGGCGGCGATCGCCCGGATCTCTGCCGCGGAGCGTTCGCCGTAGGGCACCCGTGCCGTGTCACCGAGATAGATGTAGGGCTGGTCGGGATGCCGCTCCAGCAGGCGGCGCAGCACGGTCAGGCCGCCGAGTCCACTGTCGAGCAGGCCGATGCGGCGTTGGTTCATCCGCCCCCCAGATACCGCAGGATGCCGCGGCTGATGGCCTGGGCCAGGCGCTGCCTGTGGCCGGCATCCGCCAGCCGAGGCGCATCCAGATCGCCGGTCAAGAAGCCGGTTTCCACCAGCGCGGCGGGCATCACCGTGCGGCGGATCACGAAGAAGCGGCCGGTTTTCACACCGCGATCGGGGCTGCCGGCTGAAACCCGCACCATCTCCTGCTGCAAGGCCTCCGCGAGCGCGCGCGACTCGCCACCCTGGAAAAAGAAGGTTTCGATGCCGTTCACATCCGGCCGCGCCATGCTCAGCGCGTTGGCGTGAATGCTCACGAAGGCATGGGCGCCGCTGCTGTTGGCCAGCGACACGCGTGGCGGCAGGTCGACGTCGATTTCTGAGGTGCGCGTCAGCACCACCTGCACGCCTTTGCTCTGCAGCAGCTGGGCCACCTGCAGCGAAATGTCCAGCACCACATCGGTTTCGCGCAGCCCGCCGATGCCCACCGCACCGGGATCCGGCCCGCCGTGGCCTGGATCAATCACCACCCGGAAGCGTCCGCGCGGCACCTCCGGCATGCCGCCGGTGGAAAGCGGCGGGCGGCTGCCGCCGGAGAAGGGGGCTGGCCGCACCCAACCTCCGCCAGCCACCTCCACGTTGCCTTCGCCCAGCGTGGAGGCCAGCCGGTTGCTGCCAAGGCCGGTCAGCTCGAGGCGCCAGCGGTCGCGGGCGGTGCCCACCAGGCGCATGTTGCCAGGATCGAGCTGGGTGCCGGGGGCGAACTCGAGCACAAGGCGCGTGGTGACGGGATCGGGCTTGCCGATGCGCACTTCGCGCAGAGCGCCGCTGCCGCGCAGTGTGCGGGGCCGCACCGGGGCGCCGGGGAGGTCGATCCACACCCGCGGCCCCTTGCCGTCCTTTCCCCTCTCATAAAAGGCCTGCAGCGTGATCGACGGCGAGGTGCGCAGTTCCAGCACCCCATCCCGGGTGAGGCGCCAGGCGGCCAGGGCGCTGGCGGCGTGGGCCGGTAGTGAGGCCAGCAGCAAGGCGGACGGCACCACCGCGGCAAAGGCGATCGCATGGCACGACGCCCTCAGCGTGGTCACCAGCGTGGTCAACAGTGACGGGCAGGACTTCCCCAGGGTCAGAAGAGCGAAGGACGGCGGTGGTTCAGGCTCGGCATCTGGGTGCGAACCCGTTGGCCATGATCAGGGTCGACCGGCGCCACCGCCAGCCCAGCGGAAATTCCCGCATCCGCCAGCACCGTGCCCCACGGGTCGATCACCAGGGCATGGCCATGGCTCTGGCGGCGGCCGTAGTGCAGTCCGGTCTGAGCAGGAGCCAGCACGTAGGCGGTGTTCTCGATCGCCCGCGCCTGCAGCAGCACCTGCCAGTGGTCCTTGCCGGTGAAGGCGGTGAAGGCGGCCGGAATCATGATCAACTCGGCGCCGGCACCGGCCAGGTGGCGGTAGAGCTCGGGGAAGCGCACGTCGTAGCAGATCGACAGTCCGATGCGGCAAAGCCCCGGCACATCCACCACCGGCGGCAGGGCATCGCCCGCTTTCACCGTGCCCGATTCTCGGTAGGTGTTGCCGTCCGGCAGATCGACGTCAAACAAATGGATCTTGTCGTAGCGGGCCAGTAGCTGTCCTTCGGTGCCCACCAGCTCGGCGCGGTTGAAGGTGGCTCGCTCCCCAGCCGGCACCGGAAAGCCGCCGCCCAGCAGGGTCACCTGATAGCGCCGCGCCATCGTGACCAGAAAGCGGCTGCAGCGTTCGGCCAGGCTGCCCGCCAGCTCCAGCCTCCGCTCGTCGTCGCCCATGAAGGCGAAGTTCTCCGGTAGTCCCACCAGATCGGCGCCGCGCCGGGCCGCCAGGTCGATCAGTTCCTCGGCGGCCGCGAAATTGGCCTCTGGATCGGGCGTGCTGGTGAGTTGCAGAGCAGCGGCCAGGAAGCTCGTCACCATGGAGAGAGAGGAGGTCGGCGGAACTGTAAGGGGAGGTGCCTTCTGGCGCCTGGGCAGGGCTGGAGGCCAGGCTCAGTTGGCTTTGAGCACGCCCGGCTCGGTCTGCATCGGCACGATCTGCAGGGAATCCAAGGCAGCGCAGCAGCGGAAATCGGCGTCATGGTCGCCCAGGCTGATCAGACGCCGGCCATGGCTGGCGGTGCGCAGGCAGCCCTCCGGGTCGTGGCGCCACTGCTGCCACAGCGCCAGCGCTGCCACCATCTCGTCGTTGCCGGCCGCCACCGACGTGCCGCTCGCGGCCGCGGCGTCCATCGCCGCCTGGGCCACGGCGCCAGCCGCCAGGGTGTCTTCCAGCGAATAGGAGCCTTCCCAACCGCTCCCCACGATCCACACCTGCTGGCACTCCCGCTCCAGCAAGCGCGCCGCCACCGCCGCGCGGTTGGGCAGGCAGGCGGTCAGCAGCAGGGGCACATCCCGCACCTTGTCGAGCGAGCGGGTGCCATTCGTGGTGCTCATGAAGATGCGCTTGCCCGCCACCCGCTCCGGCGTGACCGCCAGGGGCGAGTTGCCGAGATCGAAACCCGCCACCCGTGCGCCGCCCCGTTCACCGGCCGTGAGCCGTTGCGGGGCAGGCCAGGCCGCAGCCGCGGCCTTGAGGCTGTCGAGATCGGCGAAGGCCTGCACGGCCTCGGCGCCGTTCTGCAGCGCCCAGGCGATCGTGGTAGTGGCGCGCAGCACGTCGATCACCACCGCCGCATCCGGGCCCGCTGCCGCCGCTGGGCCGCGATCGGGCACGTCTTCAGAGGTGTGGAAGGTATGGATCAGCACGGCGCAGGGCACGGGTCGCGTGCGTCACAGTAGGCAGCGACGCTCAGGACCCCCCTCAATGCCGGCCACGCTGCCGCGGAGTTCCACCCGTGATCTGCGGGGCTTTCTGGCGCTGCTGGAGCAGCGCGGCCAGCTGCGGCGGATCACCGCCCCCGTCGACCCCGACCAGGAACTGGCCGCCATCGCCGATCGGGTGCTGGCCCGCGGTGGCCCCGGCCTGCTGTTCGAGAATGTGATCGGCAGCCCGATGCCGGTGGCGGTGAACCTGCTCGGCACCGTGCAGCGGGTGGTGTGGAGCATGGGTCTGGAACAGGCCCAAGAGCTGGAGGATCTCGGCGCGCGGCTGGCCCTGCTGCAGCAGCCTCGGCCGCCGAAGGGGCTGCGCGAGGCGGTGCGATTCGGCGGGGTGCTCTGGGATGTGGTGAAGGCCCGCCCCGATCTCGACCTGCTGCCCCCCTGCCACCAGCAGGTGTTCAAGGGGGACGCGGTGAACCTCGACAGCCTGCCACTGCTGCGCCCCTGGCCCGGCGATGCCGGCGGGGTGATCACCCTCGGCCTGGTCATCACCAAGGACCCGGAAACGGGCGTGCCCAATGTGGGCGTCTACCGGTTGCAGCGTCAGTCGGTGAACTCAATGACGGTGCACTGGCTGAGCGTGCGTGGCGGGGCCCGCCACCTGCGCAAGGCGGCCGCACTGGGCAAGCCGCTGGAGGTGGCGGTCGCGATCGGCGTGCACCCGCTGCTGGTGATGGCCGCTGCCACCCCGATCCCGGTGCAGCTGTCCGAATGGCTGTTCGCGGGCATCTATGCCGGCGAGGGGGTGCGGCTGGCCAAGTGCAAGACCGTCGATCTGGAGGTGCCCAGCCACAGCGAGGTGGTGCTGGAGGGCACGATCACCCCCGGCGAGGAGCTGCCCGATGGGCCCTTCGGCGATCACATGGGCTTCTACGGCGGCGTTGAGGCCTCACCGCTGGTGCGCTTTCAGTGCATGACCCAGCGCCGAAACCCGCTGTTTCTCACCACCTTCAGCGGCCGCCCGCCGAAAGAGGAGGCAATGCTGGCGATTGCGCTCAACCGCATCTACACGCCGATCCTGCGGCAACAGGTGCCCGAGATCATCGATTTCTTCCTGCCCATGGAAGGGCTCAGCTACAAGCTGGCCGTGCTTTCGATCGACAAGGCCTATCCGGGCCAGGCGAAGCGGGCGGCGATGGCCTTCTGGACCATCCTCCCCCAGTTCACCTACACCAAGTTCGTGGTGGTGGTCGACAAATCGATCAACATCCGCGACCCGCGCCAGGTGATCTGGGCGATCAGCGCCCAGGTGGACCCCCAGCGGGATCTGTTCGTGCTGGAGGACACCCCGTTCGACACATTGGATTTCGCCAGCGAGCGGCTGGGACTGGGCGGCCGCCTGGCGATCGATGCCACCACCAAGGTCGGGCCGGAAAAGCGCCACGACTGGGGCGAGCCATTGCGCCGGCCGGTGGCGATCGAAGACCGCATCGATGCCCGCTGGCAGGAGTTGGGCCTGGCCGATATCGACGCCACCGAACCGGATCCCACTCTGTTCGGTTACACCCTCGAGCACGTGCTGGAGCGGCTGGCGGCGCGGCGTTGATCAAACGGCGCGGCCTGCAGGCGCTCAAGGCGCTGCTGGAGCTGGCCAAGGAGCCGGGCTCCTGGCGCTCGGTCGCCCAGATCGCCGCCGCTCAGTCGCTTCCGGCCCCGATGCTGGAGCAGCTGCTGCTCCAGCTGCGCCGGGCCGATCTGGTGGAGGCGCGTCGGGGCCGCAGTGGTGGCTATCGCCTGCGCCGATCACCGGCGGCAATCCCCCTGGCGACCGTGCTGCAGGCGGTGCAGGCCGATCCGGCGCTGGCGCCGACGACGACCATGGCCGTCGACCTGGCACTGGCGGACCGCGACCCGGCGCTGGCGGGCGAGCAGGTGGCCCAGGCCCTGGTGCGGCGCCTGCAGCGGGCGCTGGAGCGGGAACTGGCCGTGCTCACGCTTGAGGAACTGCTCTTCGATCTGCGCAGTTGGCAGGAATGCCTCAGTGAAGACGGCGGGCTGATGGTGGGGTGACGCACAGCGCGGCCTGCACCAACGCCGAACGCGGCCAGAATGGCTTGGTGTAGATCCCGTCCTGATGCCTGATCCCGCTGCCATTGAGAGCGCCGAACAGCGCCGCATGGCCGAACGGGATCAGGGGCTGGTGCCCTGGGGGCTTTGGGGTAGCTACCTGCCGGATCGTCAGTGGGGCACGGTGCGGGAGGACTACTCCGCCGACGGCGATGCCTGGCGCTCCTTCCCGCATGACCACGCCCGCTCGCGCGTGTACCGGTGGGGGGAAGACGGCCTTCTGGGCCTGTGCGACGAACATGCCCACCTCTGCTTTTCGGTGGCGCTCTGGAACGGCCTCGATCCCATTCTCAAGGAGCGGCCCTTCGGCCTGGGCAACCCCGAAGGCAACCACGGCGAAGACATCAAGGACTACACCTTTCATCTGGCCAACACCCCCACCCACAGCTTCATGCGGGGGCTCTACAAATATCCCCAGCGCTGCTTTCCCTACGACCACCTGATCCAGGAGAACGGGCGGCGCGGACGCGACAGCCCTGAATACGAGCTGGTCGACACCGGGCTGTTCGACGACGACCGTTACTTCGATGTGGAGGTGGAGTATTCCAAGGCGGCGGCCGACGACCTGCTGATCCGGCTGCGCCTCACCAACCGCGGCCCTGATCCTGCCCCGCTCACCCTCCTGCCCACCCTGTGGTTGCGCAACACCTGGAGCTG
>CALFOF010000093.1 GCA_937919075.1 uncultured Cyanobium sp.
GACGGATATCCTCCATGAGCGCAGGTGCTGAAACTTGCTATACAAACTCACCATCACCAAGATGCAAGTGTTTTTATCCAGCGCCTGTTTGCTGAATCAATCAAGCTTCTCAGTTCTCCCATATGAGACTCTATACTAGTCTTGGAGTGAGTCCTGGGCTGGATAGTTGTTGGCCTGTTTTGGCGCCTGTTTTGGCGCCTGTTTTAGCGCCTACGTTGCTGCCTGCTTTGATGCCTTTCTCGATCCTTTGTTGATGCCGCCGCTGTTGTCGCCGCTTTGGTCGCCTCTGGGCGCAGAGCCGCTGGCGAGTTGGCCAATGAAAGAACATCCCGCGCTGTGACAAGCGGCCTCACTGTCCTTGGAGTCCGCTCGGTTCCAGTGCTGCCCAATCCATTCCCTTGTGTCGTTTGCAGGATCCACTGCAGTGACACGTCTCAGAACTGACCATGAGCGCCACGCTCTAGTGCCCAACTTGGACACCGCATCGCGTTTGACTTGTCTCCTGAATCGCCCACATCTGAGGCGATCAACGGATTCCGTCCGTGCAGCGCAGAACAGCGGACATCCCGGACGTTCTATTCGAGACGCTCAGTAGGACTAGTGAATCCAGCCTGAGGCGCGAATCAGGTCTGCCTATCCCAAGTGAGACACACATACGGTCTATAAAGTCCCATACAAGACCTGTTTCAGGTCTAGCTGTGCGACTCTTCTTCGTTGACTGAGAAAGGGATTTTCTCGCGATTTCATTTGTCGAGCTGGTGGGTCCTGTCTTTTTGGACTTGGTTCCTCTGGTGGGCGTTCCGGTGGAGGCGGGGAGGCACCGATCCAGATCTTCTTGTAGTGGCGAGCACGTTCTTGCAGGCCACCCCGGGCGGCTCAGCGTTCCTGTTGTCTCTGGCTCGGCCCTCGCCGCCGTTCTCGTTCTCGGCTGACAGTCCTCCTCGCCAGAGCCGCTCGACGGCTTCCAGGTTCTGCGTACCTGTGACTGAAGCAGGTACGCAGATAAGTTCTGGCATTCACTGTGCCCTCCCTGACTGGCATCTGGGCTGATCGTATGTCCCGGTCCAGCAGTTGGACAAGCCAGTTGCTAGCCAATGGACAAGGTGCTTGGTGTTTATTGGTGGATTTAGTGATTGGCCGATGAACAGGGCTGTCGGCGGGCAAGAGACACGCCAATCGATGGGCGCAGGCGCGCAGGGTCAGCCCATTGATGAAGTCGCGCATATCACGCTTGGGACCTGAACTCAGACCCTATCTGCGTCTCTTATGGGATGAGTGAGTAACTGGGTCAGGTTGAGCCGTGTGTGATGGACTCAAGCAATTCCTGCTTCTGCTTCTGCTTCTCCTTTTTCACCTCCTGCTTCTCCTCATCACCCTTCCCCATCCGGAAGCTCAGCATTCCAAGCTGAGACAACGCGGGTGTTCAGCCGGATTTGCGGTAGAGCTCCTTGAGCAATTGGTAGGCCTCGTTGAGGCGGCGCATCGTGTCGGCACTGCCACCGGAATCGGGATGGTGCAATTGCGCCTGTTCCCGATAGGTCTCGCGGATCCTTTTCAGCGTGAGCCGTTCACCGGCGACGAAGGGAATCTCCAGCACCTTCAGGGCTCCTTGCAGCGTCATGGTGTGCTCCAGGGTCTGGAAGGAGGTGCCCTGGCGCCGGCGGCGGAAGCGATGCACGAACCGCCGAATCAAGGTGGGCAGACGCACGCACAGCGTTGCCGTGCTGAATGGATCTTCCAGCAGCCCAGCTGCCACTATCACCCGCTCAAAGCTGGGCGGGCCGGCAGACCAGCTCGGCGCGCATTCTGCAATCCAGTGTTCAAGGGCCGACCAGGTGAAGGGCCGTCCCTCCGCCTGGTCGGACTGGGGCCAGATCTCCTGCCCGAGCCACACCATTGCTGCTTCCAGCAAGGCCTCATTGGCGGCCGTGCCGTAGAGGCTGACCCAGTGGTCGGTGGCGGCATTCAAGGCAGTGCTGAGATCTCGTTCAGAGATTCCTGGCACAAGATCGCTGGGCCGCTCAGGCGTGTTGGGGCGTGGATGGAGGCTCTGCCGCAGCCGCGCTGATTTCTGTTGAACGAATCCTGGGAGATCGATTCCGGCTCCCAGGCCACTGCTGCTGGCAGCCCCTGAGCTGCTGCCTCGGCCCGATCGAGGAGGTAGGGCAGGGGTGGAGCCAGCAGCGCCGACAAGCGCTCGGGTGCGGCGTTGCCCGGCTGGAACGGTCTCATCTGTGCCTGGTGAGACCTGTAATGGGTCTTCTGACTGGTCTAGTCTGGTTTCGGTGAGACTGTTTTCTCCCGTCAATACCAGTTGGGTGCTTTCCCCGCGCGGCATCAGAACCAGTGCCCCACGCTCGTGCAGTGCCTCACCCTCTTGATCGTCAGCGCCTGGGTCTTCGGCGTCCTGCTCGGAGGCGTCTGGCAGCAACAACTCCAGCAGGCGTTCCATGGCCTGCCCGTGGGTCGATAAGCCCCATTCCCGCTGGAGTTGTTTGAACTGCGCGATCCGCTCGACCGGCAGTGTCATCGAGAGAGTCTTGCGCTCCTTCTTTACCGGCTCGGGCACGTCGGAACCGATGGGGAGTGGACCTAGCGACCCATCATCTCCCTGAGGAACCGCTGTTGGGATTCGGCTGCTTCCCGATAGCGACCAAGCAGCACGGTCTGAGTGCCATCGCTGGAGGATTCACCTGGGACTTGATTGAGCAACGGCAAGGGAATGGCGGGCAAGGGTCGGATCCAGGCCGGCATCAGGGGGGGGAGGAATCTCGGGGCGGCGGCCGGTCTCGGCGGCAATGGTGCGGGGCGCGCAGCAGGGGCGGGTGGTGGCGTGGTGGCGGTACGCCCTGCAGGCGGACGAGCAGGTGCTGGAGCCGCCAGGGTGGGGGGAGCTTTCGGAATGGCTCGTTGGCGGGCTGCTTCTGCGGAGGCGGCGCGGGCCAGGGCGATGCGTTCTTCCCGTTCCCTGAGCTGGGCCAGCTGGTAGCTCGGCACCACGCTCAGCACATGTCCTGGGGTGGCATCAGCTGGATACACCATGCTCACCCGTACAGGGTTGTTGACGCCAGGGACGAGGTTCAACGTGGCCAGCGAGAGGCTTTCGCCCGACCGCATGCCCACATGCACGTCGTTGTATCCCTCCTTGGTTCGGATGCCGATCGAGCCGCGGAAGGCCGTGAACTGGCGGCCATTCGCGGTGGGATGGCTCATCACCAGCTCGTAGGGCCCGTTGCCTTTGAGATTCAGGTCTACATCGAAGCGCACCCCATAGGTGCCCACGTTGTCGAGGGAGGAATCGAGCATGCGGCTGGCCAGCGGGTTCACCTGAACTTCGCGCGTGCCGAAGGTGTGCCGGTTTGTGCTGGTGAATGGCACATGCAAGGAGCCCGTACTCAGATCATGCACAAGGCTTGCCTGATACTCATCGCCGATGGCCACACCTCCGACCCGTGAGAACACCTGTCCGCGTTGGATCTTGGAGAGCATGTTCAGATAAATGCGGCCTGGAGCGAGCATGCCGTGATCCAGTACGGCAAACAGATCCGCATCCGTTTGAGGATCCTCCGCTGCCACCACAGCCATCTGGAAGGGTCCGTCACTGCGGCCGCGCAGCAGGCCGTTGGCGATGCCACGCGCTGGCAAGCGGGTATGAAACAGCACCCGACGGCTGTAAGGCGGGATCACCAGATTGTTTGGCATCTTGGGATCCAGCTCCCCCCGCAACATGATCACGGAGGTGGCATCGCCGGGCCCTGTGTTCCAAGGACGGCGGCCCAGCGGCTTGACGCCCATCAGGTGATTGCCTTGATAAGGCGCTTCAAAGCTGTTGCGAATGGCGCCCCTCTCCATCTCCAAGGTGACCGGCCGCGAGCCCGGGTTGATCACGATCGTGGCGATTGTGAGCTTGCCGCGCACATAGCGGCCGCCGAGCCGGCTGGCGTTTTCAGGAAAATATTTGTGGTGGACGTGGAGGCCGAAATCACCGTTGAAGGTGTAAGTGGCGTTATTGAGGGATTGGCGCGTTTCGGTGGCGATGGCCCGGCCCGGCGCCGTGTTCACCAAGATCCCCGGGCCAAACACCTCCTCCGGCTGGTTGGAGTGCAGCACCGGCACGGTGTTGAAGGTGCCATTGAGCGGACGGGCCGACTGGCCGGCCATCAAGGCCACGTAAGCGTGAGCGGCAGGCGCCTGCTGCACAAGCGTGGCGGCGATCACCATCAGGCAGGGGCGAAGAAACCTTGTGGGAATCATGGGTCCCATGTGATTGATCTGGCGGGGGGACAACGGCAAAACGGAGGCGGTCTGGGGTGGACGTGTTGGGCGAGTGCTCCGTGCCTACCACTGGTTTGGGCGATTGGACACCCAATTCACCAAGGGCTGGGGCAGGGGACGCATGGGCACCAGAGCACTGGCTAGAACCTGCAGGCACTGTGTCATTTTCCCATGTTCCCGCCCTTTGCCTGTTACGGATCCAGCAGCGGTGATCCTGAAGCGATGCGCCGCCGCCATCAGCAGCACAAGATGCGCATGCTGGCCTATTGGCGCGACGGGGTGGAGCGTCAGCTCGCGGCCGTGAATGCGGCGATCAGCACCCTGGAGAAGCAGATGCAGCGCGATGGGGCTCAGCTGGCGGAATGACCTGCTGCACGCCGCGGTCGAGTTCCTGCCGCAGGCGCTCCAGCCCCTTGCGTAGGGCCCTGTGCACCGTCATCGGGCTGAGCTGAAGCCGGCGGGCTGCCTCCCGCAGGCTCTGGCCTTCCAGCACCACTTGCTCCACCACCTGGCGTTGCCGGCTCTCCAGCCGCGGCAGAGGCCCGCGGTGAGTTCGTAGTCTTATAGTTTTGTGAAAAGATTTTAAAACTCTTCAACGCGAACGCCGCCGTCGGCT
>CALFOF010000094.1 GCA_937919075.1 uncultured Cyanobium sp.
GGCTCGACGGCTCGGGGTCAAGGTGCGCCAGCCAGGGGGACGCAGCTACCGGCCGGTGATCACCGTGTTTGCCACCGCAGCCCTGGTCACGCTGGCGCTTGGCAGCGGCCCGCAGGGCTTCATGGGGATGGCGTTGGTGTTGTTGGCCTGCCTGAAGCTGATGGATCCACCGGCGTTCATTCGCTCCTTTCGCCACTACAACCTGCTAAGCCGGTGGCTGGCGGGCTACGCCAGCGTGTTTCCTTACCTCGAGTTGCTGCTGGGCCTGGCGCTGTTGGCTCGCCTGGAGGCCGCACCGATTGCCCTGCTGGCGCTGGCCATGGGCCTGGAAGGCGGGGTGTCAGTGGTCAAAGCTGTCTACGTCGACAAGCTCGATCTCGATTGCGCCTGCGTGGGCGGCAACAGCCGCACCCCGCTGGGGCTGGTGAGCGTGCTGGAAAACGGCGCCATGGTGGCGATGGGGCTGTGGATGCTGCTGATGGGATGAGGCGCAGTCCGCCTGGCTTGACTCTCCTGTAGAGGGGAGACCATATGGTAAAGGCTGCCCAGCCCGATGTCATGCGCGCCTCCTCCGTTCCCGCCGCCCTGTTCGGCCTGGCCACCGCTGTCATGCTGGCCCTCCCTGGCCTGGCCCAGAGTTCCCCTGGCCCGAATCATGGCGGCCACAACCACGGCACCCACAACCATGGCGGTCACAACCATGGTGGTCACAACCACGGCGGCCATGATCACGGCAGCCAGAAGCCTGGCAACCCCGGCCATTCCGGCCATGACGCCCACGCTGGCCACGCCCACGATGTAGGGCCCGCCGGCGCCACCTACGACCTGCGCTTCATCGACGGCATGGTGCAACACCACACCGGGGCGCTGCGCATGAGCGAAATCGTCTTCGGCATCGGCCAGCCAGGTGTCGGGGCACTGGGCAAGACGATCTGGCGCGAGCAGGCCAGCGAGATCCGGGCGATGGGACTTTGGCGCAGGGCCTGGTTTCCCCAGGCGCTCGTCTATCCCGTGGCACTGGCCAGCGGCGGCGATCCCAACAGCCTCACTGGCCTCACGCGCATGAGCAAGGCTCAGATCGACGGCATGCGCATGATGAGCGCGCTCCCCACGCCTGACAACCGGGTGGTGTGGTTCCTTGAGGGCATGCTGGATCACCACGGTGGCGCCCTGGTGATGGCCCACGACGCTCTAGCCAAGAGCACCAATCCCACGATCCGGCGCTTTGCGCGCGGGGTGATCGTGGCCCAGCGGGGCGAAATCATGCAGCTGCGCCGCATGTTGGCCGTGGAGGGCCTGCGTAAGCCGGAATACAACCGCTACGACGCCCTGTTCAAGCTCTGATTCGGGCCGCATTGGGGGGCGGCTCTATGTCCCGGCTTGGGTGCAATCACCCGCTCAGGCCATGCCCCTGAGCAGGCAACGTCTGCAGCCGCGGATCACATACAACCCTGAACGGAGATGCGATAGCTGAAACCAAGCGCGCCAGGATCGTTGCTGGCACCCACCTTGAAGTTCATCTGGCTGGCCTGCTTGCCGGGAATGGCCGGGAACGGACCGAACATGCGGCCACGCCCGATCGGCGGATTCATCGTTTCATTCACCACCTGCAGGTTGCTGCCATCGCTGAATTTCATGAACGCCGCCACCGGGTAGGCGGCGTTGGCGTCGGAGGAGTTAGCGGTGAAAAAGAACTTGAAGCTGGTGTAGGGCTGGTCAACGATGAAATCGGTGTTCCAGTTGGTTTGGCCCAAGAGCCGGCCCGCACCCACCGATTTGGCCACGATCGGGCTGCCCGTGCCGCCGATCGGCTGCAGAAACTGGCAGGTGGGCGCGGCGATGGCCCCGCCTGCAGAACCGATCAGCAGTGGCGTTGCCAGCAGAGGCAGCAGGCGAGAAAGCATGGGTGCAAGGTAAGTGGCGGTGATCGTAAGGCGTTGCCGAACAGCTCAGAACGTTTCACCCCCATGGCTTGAGAACAGGCTGGTCATTTCCCCACTCCCGGCGGCCACACTTCCGCCCGCCACACACACTGCAGCCCGATTCAAGCCAGCCCCATTCACACCAGCAGCTCAGCTGTCCTCGTCGTCCCCTTCTTCCTCGCCTACGTCGTCGCCTTCCTCCTGCAGCTCCAGATTCACCACCACCGGCGCATGGTCGCTGGGCTGCTCATGGCCCCGCTCCCCCTTGTCGATCACGCAGCCAGTGGAGCAGGCCAGCAGTTCCGCACTGAGATAGATGTGATCAATGCGCCAGCCCCGGTCACGGTCCCAGGCGCCGCTGCGGTAGTCCCACCAGCTCCAGTGGCCGCTGTCGGACTCGAACACCCGGAACACGTCCACCAGCCGGTCTCCCAGTGCTGCTGTGAGCGCCTCGCGCTCCGCCGCGCTGGCCATGATGCCGCCGCTGAGGCGCCCTGGATCGTGGATGTCGCGGTCGTCACCAGCGATGTTGAAGTCACCCACCATGCAGAGCGGCACGCCTTCCTGCTCCTGGGCCTCCAGGTAACGGCGCAGACTGCCGAGCCAGGCCAGCTTGTACGCATATTTCTCCGACTTCAGGCCTGAGCCATTCGGCACGTACACGTTGAGGATCCACACGCCGTCCACCAGGGCGCTGATCACTCGCTTCTG
>CALFOF010000095.1 GCA_937919075.1 uncultured Cyanobium sp.
TGCCCCCGCCTGCGCCATTGGGCCGGCGGCGCTCGAAACGTTGGTTCATGGGTACGGAGGCAAGGGGTCAGGGGTCGGTCTGTTCCAGATGATCCAGCAGCTGGGCGAGCCGTCCGGGATTCCGTAAAAAGAGCCAGCCCACCATTGTCTCAAACCCTGTGGCCTGTCCGTAGCGTCCCGCATCTCCCCGGCGAGGCCCACGGCCCGCCCGGTTTCGGCCACGCCGCACCCATTCCCGCTCCTCGGGCTCCAGCAGCGGGTCGAGCCGCTCCAGGGCCCGCGCCTGGGCATCGGCGCGCACTTCCTCCACGACCGCCTTGTGCAGGGCATCGCTGCGGCCGGGGCTGCGGCAATGGCGCAGGCGCTGATGCAGTTCCCACACCGCATCGCCGAGCCAGGCCAGTTGCAGCGGCCCCAGCGCCTCGGCCTCCGCCGGTTGCAGGCGCATCAGCCAGCTGACGGCCTCGGAATCAGGCGGTGGCAAGGGCACTCAGTGCCGTTTCCAGATCGGGCTGCAGGTGCAGGAAGCTTTCCAGGCGCACCAGTTTCACGGTCTGGATGACGCGGGCGTTGCCCGCCACCACGAACTGGATGCCGGCATCGGTGCATTGCTTGGCCAGTTGCACCAGCACACCGAGGCCGGAGGAGTCGATGAAATCGATGTGGGTGAGATCAAGCAGGAGGGGCAGCTTGGTGCTGGCCACCTGTTCGGTGATGAACTCCTTGAACTGCTTGTCGGAATAGGCGTCGAGCTGGCCGGTGAAACTGCACAGCAGGCAGTTCTCGCGACGCTCAGATCCGCCCCGTAAGGAAACGGTCAGTCGTTGCAGTTCTGGAATCGCCCCAACCCTCGATGCGAAACGCGACCGAAGTGTAGTGAGCGCTGGCAAGGCCAAGGGCGCTCGCACACAAAAACCGAAAACCCGCCGGTCGATCAGGCGCGGCGTTCGGCCATCAGGGCCACGAAGCGGCCGAAGTGGTGGTCGGCGTCGTGGGGGCCAGGACTGGCTTCCGGGTGGTACTGCACGCCGAACACGGGCCGGTGGCGATGGCGCAGGGCCGCCACCGTGTGGTCGTTGAGGTTGGTGTGGGTGATCTCCACCTGCGCCGCATCCAGCGAGGCGGCCGCGAGGGCGAAGCCGTGGTTCTGGCTGGTGATCTCCACCAGCCCATGGCCGCCGCAGGGATGGTTGAGGCCGCGGTGGCCGTAGCTGAGCTTGTAGGTGCTGCCCCCGAGGGCCAGCCCCAGGATCTGGTGGCCGAGGCAGATGCCGAACACCGGCAGGCTGGGTTGCTCGATCAGCCCGGCCGCCAGCTGGATGCCGCTCTGCACGGCGGCTGGATCCCCGGGCCCGTTGGAGAGGAACACCCCTTCCGGCGTGTGGGCCAGCACCTCGTCGAGGCTGGCGCCCGCCGGCAACACCGTGACGGTGCAGCCGTGGGCGCTGAGGCGCTCCAGAATCGCCCGCTTGATGCCGAAGTCGATCGCCACCACCCGGTAGGGCTGGGCCGGCACTTCCTGCTGGCGTTGATCGAAGCCGGCGCCGCAGAGCTGTTGCCACACGTAGCTGGTGGCGGTGCTCACGGTTTCCGCCAGGTTCAGGCCCTCCATCGAGGGGCTCTGGCGCACCTGCTCCAGCAGGACGGCGGCGGTGGTGCCATCGCTGCTGATCGCGCCATTCATGGCGCCCCGCTCGCGCAGGTGACGCACCAGGGCGCGGGTGTCCACGCCGGCGATGCCCACCACGCCGTGCTGCGCCAGCCAGTCGGCCAGCGGGCCTTCGCAGCGCCAGCTGCTGGCCACCGGCGCCAGCTGGCGGGCGATCACGCCACGCACCTGCGGGGCGTCGGCCTCGCGGTCGTCGGCGTTGACGCCGGTGTTGCCCAGCTCCGGGTAGGTGAAGGTGACCAGCTGGCCCGCGTAGCTGGGGTCGGTGATCACCTCCTGATAGCCGGTCATGCCGGTGTTGAACACCACTTCACCGATGGTGGTGCCCACTGCGCCGAAGGCCGTGCCCCGCAGCACGGTGCCATCGGCGAGCACGAGCAGGGCAGCGGAGGGGGCGGTCAAAGGGTGGGGGCGGCGCTCGTCTGATCATCCTCTTTCGCCAGGGCTGAGCGCAGCCCCTCCAGCCGCTGCCAAGGAGCCGGGCCCGCCAGTGCCGCCAGCGCCTGGGCCAGGCCGTCTTCGACGTTCTCGGCTTTGGCGGCGGCCCAGAGCACCAGCGCCGTGTTCAGCGCCACCACATCGCGCTGGGCGCTGCTGCCCTCCCCTTGCAACACCGCCGCCAGGATGCGCTGGTTGGTGGCCACATCGCCGCCGGCCAACGCCTCGATCGGTGCCGCGGCCAGGCCCAGGGCGGCGGGATCGAGGCTGAGCGAGCGGATTTGCCCCTGCTCCACAAACCGCAGCTCGCTTGGTCCCGACAGCGAAGCCTCATCGAGACCGCCATGGCCGTGCACCACCACCGCCCGCTCCAGGCCCAGGCGGCAGAGGGCATCGGCCATCGGATCGAGCAGGTCGGCGCGGGCCACACCCAGCACCTGGGCCTCGGGCCGCAGCGGGTTCACCAGTGGCCCGAGCAGGTTGAACACCGTGCGCACGCCCAGGCGGCGCCGGATCGGCGCCAGCCCCACCAGGGCCGGATGCCAGCCCGGTGCGAACAGAAAGGTGACGCCGCTCTGCGGCAATGCGCCCACCACGGTGGCGGCCGGGGCTTTCAAGTTGAGCCCGAGGGCCTCCAGCACATCGGCGGAGCCCACCTTGCCGCTGGCGCTGCGGTTGCCGTGCTTGGCCACGGCGGCGCCACAGGCCGCCGCTACAAACGCCACTGCCGTGGAGATGTTGAAGCTGTCGGCCCCGTCCCCGCCGGTGCCGCAGGTGTCAACCAGGGGGAGGTTGGGGCGGGGGCAGGGCAGGGGCGCCGCCTCGCGCAGCACCACGGCCATGGCAGCCAGTTCCCCGCCGCTGACGCCCTTGCTGCGCAGGGCTGCCAGCAGCGCTCCGGTGAGTTCCGGTTCGATCGCCGCGGCGATCCAGCCCTCCATCAGGGCGGTGGCATCGGCATCGGCGAGCGGCTGGCCCTGCAGCAGGGTTTCGAGCAGCTGGGGCCAGGAAAGGGTGGATCGCATCGAGCAGGAAGAGTGGTGTCCTGGGGGGGGGGATCGAGGCCCGGCCAGAAAAAAAGCCCGGGTGCAGGGCACGCCGGGCCAGGTGATGGGGACCTTCCCACTATCACCCGAGAAGGGGAAATCCGCTGATCATCGGAGCACACTGCATCGATTTCTGGTGCTCCTCTCCTGGCGCTCAGGGCGTTTCCTGCGCGGCGGTGTCGAAACCGCTGCCCACCGCCTGGCCATCGGCGGCTGCGATCGGGCCGGGCCGGTAGCCGCCATCCCACAAGGCCCGCGTGCGGCGGTGCAGCTCCTCGCGGCTGAGGCCCCAGTGGGTCAGGGTTTTGCTGAGATCGGCGCGCAGATCCTCGGCGCCGGGAAAGCCGTCGTAGCGGTTCAGCAGGCGGGCCAGATCCACCAGCTGGCCGTCGCCGGGCTGGTCGCTGGCCAGCAGGCCATCCACCACCTGGCGATCGGTGCCATACAAAGGATGGGATTGGGCTTCGGGCGACGGCACAGGCGACGGCATGGGCTGGAAGGCCTGCCACTCTCGCCCGGCCGGCACGATCCGTAGGTTGGAGCCATTCCACCCTCCGCCATGGCCGCCATCCGCCTCGGTCTGATCTGGCGCTATCTGCGCCCCCACCGGCGGGTGCTGCTCGGCGGTGTGCTGGCGCTCGTGGTGGTGAACCTGCTCAGCGTCACCATCCCGCTGATGGTGCGCGGCATCATCGACGACCTGCAGGACGGCTTAACCGTGTCCTACGTGCTGCGGCAGGCCGGCTGGATCGTGCTGCTGGCTTCGTTGATGGGGGTGGCGCGGCTGATTTCACGCCTGCTGGTGTTCGGCGTGGGACGTCAGGTGGAGGCCAGCCTGCGCCAGCGGGTGTTTGATCACATGCTGCGGCAGGAACCCGGCTGGGTGCAGACCACCGGCAGCGGCGAGGTGATCAGCCGCTCCACCAGCGACGTGGAGAACGTGCGGCGCCTGCTCGGTTTCGCCGTGCTCAGCCTCACCAACACCGCCCTCGCCTACGCGCTCACCCTGCCGGCGATGCTGATGATCGACCCGCTGCTCACCCTGGCGGCGGTGGGTCTTTATCCGTTGATGCTGATGGTGGTGCGCCTGTTCGGCGGCCGCATGATGCGGCAGCAGCGGCGCCAGCAGGAGTACCTGGCCAGCCTCAGCGACCTGATTCAGGAAGATCTCTCCGGCATCAGCGCCATCAAGATCTACGGCCAGGAGGCGCACGAGCAGGCGGCCTTCGGCGAACGCAACGGCCGCTACCGCGACTCCGCCCTCGCCCTCTCCCGCACCCGCAGCACCCTGTTCCCGCTGCTGGAGGGCATTTCCTCGATCAGCCTGCTGCTGCTGCTGGCGATCGGCAGCGGCCAGCTGGAGAGCGGCCGGCTCAGCATCGGCAACCTGGTGGCCCTGATTCTGTTCGTGGAGCGGCTGGTGTTCCCCACCGCCCTGCTCGGCTTCACCCTCAACACCTTCCAGACCGGCCAGGTGAGCCTCGAACGGGTGGAGGAGTTGCTGGGCCGCCGGCCGCGGGTGGAATCCCCGGCCGAGCCAGTGCCGCCTGCCCGGGAGCGTCTGGGGGCGGTGGAAGCGCGCGGCCTCACGATCCGCTACGAGGACTCTCACCGCGAGGCCCTGCGCGACGTGAGCTTCCGCATCGCCCCCGGCGAACTGGTGGCGGTGGTGGGGCCGGTGGGCTGCGGCAAAACCACGCTGGCCCGCGCCCTGGGCCGCATGGCGGAGGTGCCGGCCGGGCAGCTGTTCATTGATGGTGTTGATGTCACGGCCCTGTCGTTGGCCGATCTGCGCGCCCAGGTGGCGCTGGTGCCGCAGGAGGGCTACCTGTTCACAGCCACCCTGGCCGACAACCTTCGCTACGGCGACCCCGACGCCAGCTTCGAGCAGGTGGAGGAAGCGGCCCGCGAGGCGCGGCTGGAAGGCGACATCCGCGGCTTCCCCGATGGCTACGGCACGCTGGTGGGCGAGCGGGGCATCACCTTGAGCGGTGGCCAACGCCAGCGAGCGGCGTTGGGCCGGGCGTTGCTGGTGGATTGCCCCTTGCTCGTGCTCGACGACGCCCTCGCCAGCGTGGACAACAACACGGCGGCGGCGATCCTGCACTCGATCCGCGCTCAGCACGGCCGCACGATCGTGATGATCAGCCACCAGCTCTCGGCCGCCGCCGCTTGCGATCGTGTGCTGGTGCTGGAAGACGGGCGTCTGGTGCAGCAAGGCCACCACGAGGCGCTGCTGGCCGTACCCGGCACCTACCGGCGCCTGTGGGACCGGCAACAGGCGGAAGTTCAGCTGCAGCTGGCCTGAACCAAAACGAGTTGTTGAACGGAGCAGACATCCAGCGCTGGGGCGGCTTAGCTGGGGGCCGGGATCTCCCGGCTGCCAACCGTTCCCTCGTTGTCATGGATCCCCTCAAGGGCTACAACCTGCGCTGCACCCTCACCTTCGGCGACATCTACGGGCAGGTGCTGGCGTGGATGGTGGTGATTTTCGTGAGCCTGGCGGCGGGGCTGGCGCTGATGGGCTCCAGCAAGCCGATCTTCGCCCTGGTGGGTGTGGGGGTGATCCTGGTGCTGTCGCTGCCCTTCCTGCTGTTTGCGTTCACCACCACGCTGCTGAACCACATCGCCTTGCAACCGGCGGCGGACACCGAAACCCCTGCCTAGGCTTGTTTCAGCTTCCAGCGATCCGTTGTTCGGACTCTTCACGACCGGCACCAGCAGCCCCAAGCAGCGGATCGTTTCCGCGAGCGAGGCCCTGCCCGGTCGCGCTACAGCGATCCGCACGGCCGAGAAGCACGTGGTGCTGGGCACGCCGCTGCAGGCCCCGCTGCAGGCCCATGAACAGGAGGCCAGCTTCGGCTGCGGCTGCTTCTGGGGCGCGGAAAAGGGCTTCTGGCGCCTGCCCGGCGTGGTGAGCACGGCCGTGGGCTACGCCGCCGGCCACACCCCCAACCCCACCTACGACGAGGTGTGCTCTGGTCGCACCGCCCACACCGAGGTGGTGCGGGTGGTGTGGGACACCCGGCGGGTCGACTTCGCTGACCTGCTCAAGCTGTTCTGGGAATGCCACGACCCCACCCAGGGCCTGGCCCAGGGCAACGACAACGGTAGCCAGTACCGCTCGGCGATTCTCTGCACCACCCTTGAGCAGCTCACGCTGGCTGAGGCCAGCCGTCGGCACTACCAGGAGCAACTCAGCGCCGCCGGCTTCCCGGCGATCACCACTGAGATCCTGATCCACAAACCCTTCTATTTCGCTGAAACCCACCACCAGCAGTATCTGGCCCGCCCCGGCAGCCGCCCCTACTGCTCTGCCCGCCCCAGCGGTGTGCGGCTCACCGCCTTTGCCGGTGGCAACTTTCTACTGGCGCCCGAGGTCTGGGGGCAGTACGACTGGTCGGTGCAGCACTGCGTCCTGCGCAGCTCGAACGAGCCGATCCGCCTCTGAATCCAGCTCCTGACCCGCCTCTGAATCCAGCAACTGCTCAGGTTCGAGCGGCCCGGCTGCCGCCCATGCTCACCCGCTTCCCCCCTGGTTTCCCCCGATGACGACCGGCCCCGCAGCCAGATCCGCTGCCAGCCTTCTGGCCGCCGGCCTCAGCGCCACCGTTGTGGTCCCGTGGTCGGTGCCGGCTCTGGCGATGAGCTCCCCCTGGTGGGAGCACTACGAAATCCGTGAGAGTTTTCTCTGCCGCGATCAGCGGCGCCTTGTGGTGGAGCGCAACGATGCCCAGGCCTCGCTGATCAGCGGCGACTCCCGCGCCACCTTGTTCCGGGAAAGCTCGCCGCTGCCGGGCGTGCGCTACGGCAACGACAACCTGCGGCTGATCCTCAGAGGTGATGAGCTCACCGTGGAGCGGCTGCCGCAGCGCTTCTCCTGTTTCCGCACCGATCAGGCCTGAAACCGATGGGTTCCCTCTCTGACCGCACGGTGATCGTGACCCTGCTCTGCACCCTGGGGTTGGTATTTGCCCTTGTGTTCTGGTTCGGCAAGCTCAACCCGGCCCGGGAGGCTCCGCTGCTGTGGAAGGAGGCGCCGCCGTCGCGCGACACCCCGCGCCCCGGGCTGCAGCCCCGTACCCCCCGGGCTACTGACACAGTGCTCTGAGCGTGTTCGAGTCCCCAAACGAGCCCGAGTCGCAGGGCAAGCGCAAGCTCCATCCCCTCCCCCGCGGCCTCGTGGAGCTTTACGGGCTGCTGGCCGTGCTGTTCGTGCTGGTGCCGGAGTGGATGGCGGGAGGGGCGCTGCTGGGGCTGCCTGGAGGCACCGCCGGAGATCCGTTGCCGGTGCGGGCCAGCGCCTGGCGGCGTGTACCGGAGCTGCGGCTCGCCTCCCTGTCCCTGGCGCAACTCCGCCACACAGCGCGCCGGTTGCGGCTGTGGGGCTATGCCGGCGCCCGCCGCGATCAGCTCAGTGCCCGGGTGCTGCGGCGGCTCAAACGCACCAAGCATTGGGAGCGCTGGCTGCCACCGGAGCTGTGATAGCTTCCATCTCGCCGGGGCGTAGCGCAGCTTGGTAGCGCACCACTTTGGGGTAGTGGGGGTCGTGGGT
>CALFOF010000096.1 GCA_937919075.1 uncultured Cyanobium sp.
GGGGCCTGATGGCGCTCCGCGTAGAGCTTCACCAGATCGAGCGCCACCTTGCGCACCGCCTTGAGCGCCCGCTCCTTGGCCCGCGCCCAGGCCACCCCGCCCATGCGGTTGAGCTCCGGTGGTGTGTCGGTGCTGGCGCGGTAGCGGCCAAGGCTGCCCAGCTGGTCGGCGGCCACCCGCAGGGTGCCGTCGGCGTATTGCACCACCAGGTAGTCGCGGCTTTCGCCGCTGATCGCCAGCTTCTCCAGCTTCAGGAAGCGGCCGATGCCGTGGTTGCGGTGCACCACGAAATCACCGGGTTGCATCTTGCCTGGATCCACCGTGCGGCTGGCCGCCTTGCGGCGCCGGCGCACGTAGCCGGTGGCGGCCAGGCTGTGCTGGCCGAAGAACTCCCGGTCCGTCAGCAGCACCAGCTTCCAGGCCGGCAGCTGCAGCCCCTCCAGCTCGGCGGTGCCCTTGAGCTTGAGTGCCACCGGCGTGTTGTGCTCCACCAGCCGCTCGATCGCCGGGAAGTCATGCGGGTTGGGCACGAAGCGGGCGATGCAGTCGTGCTCCTCCAGCAGCGCCACCGCCCGCGACGGCTGGGCGGAAAGCAGCCACACCTTCGCTTTCTCCTGCTGATACCCCTTCACCAACGCCGCCAGGCGGCCGAAGGCGTTCGGATGGGCCGGCACCGGACGGCTGGACAGATCGAAGGCATTGGGGTGGCGGTCGGTTTCGGCCAGTTCGGCCAGATCGAAGCCGGCGAACGCGCCGGCATCCTCAAGGGCTTGCTCGGGCGGCCGGTGCAGCAGGGCGGGCAGCAGCACCGGCTGGCCGCAGGCGGCCGCCAGCTCCGCCTGCACCTCGCCGTGGTGGCTGTCGGCGTGATCGAACCACTGCTGGCCGTGGGCGCGGCAATGGCGCCGCTCATCCACCGCAACCAAGGTGCTGGCGGGCAGGTAATCGAGCAGGGAGGCGGGCCGCGCCCAGGCCAGGCCCATCAGCCGCCGCATTCCCTCAGGCGTGCCGCCCTCCAGCAGCTGATCGAGCGCGTCCGGCTGCAGCAGCCCATCGAGCCCGGCCGGCATCGTGTCCCGCAGGGCATCGGCCACCAGCGGTCCGTAGCCACTGGGGGTGAGCCGCACCGCCTCGGTGGCATCAAGCGACCGCTGGGTGGCAGGGTCGAATTCCTTGAGCTTCTCCAGCTCTTCCCCGAAGAACTCCAGCCGCACCGGCAGCTCGGCGCTCACCGGAAACACATCCACAATGTCGCCGCGGCGGCTCCAGCTGCCCTCCTGCTCGATCGTGGGCACCCGCTCGTAGCCAAGCCGGCTGAGGGTGTCGGCCAGCACGTCCAGGTCCACCGTGTCGCCTTTGCGCAGGCACAGGCAGCGGGCGGCCAGGGCTGCAGGCGGCGGCAGGTGCGGTTGCAGGGCCCGTTCGGTGGCCACCACCGCGCCCTGCCAGGGCCGGCCGTTGCCGTCGGCGCTGCCGGCATCCACCAGCTCGGCGAGCACCTGCAACTGGCCCCAGGTGATTTCGGTGGTGGGATCGAAGGGTTCGTAGGGCGAGCCCTCACTGGTGGGATAGAGCTGGGCCGTGGGCCAGCCCATCAGTTCCAGCAGCGCCGCCCAGCGGCCCGCCTCCTCCAGCGTGGGCACGATCACCAGCAGGGGCGCCTGCCGCTGCCGGGCCAGGGCACTGGCGATCAAGGCGCGGCCGGCCCGGGAGGCGCCCCGCAGGCTCAGCCGCGCCGGGCGCTCGATCCGTTGCAGCACCTCACCGGTGAGGGGCACCTGCTCGAGCTGGCGCACCAGGGCGGTGAGGGGCATGGGCTCGTGATGCTCAGGGCCCCCGATCCTGGCAGTTGCACTCCTGCCGCTGCTTCGCCGGCGCAGATCGACCATGATGAAGGAGCGCTGATGTCTCGGAGTGGGCCGGCACCATCCGCCACGAGGATCGGGCTCTTCCTTGCTGTCGCTTGCCTTTCTTGCTGGTGGCCTGCTGCTGGCGGGTCTGGCGCTGGCACCGCCTGAGCGCAGGGGAGAAACCCTCGGCGCGCTGGAAGCGCTGCCATTCCAGGTGTCCGACACCCTGTTCACCCGCCCCCCAGCCCCCCTGAGGCCAGGCGATGTGGCGCTCGATGCCATCAGCGCCGGCGATCTGATGGCGCGGCTGGAGCTGGCCGACTTCGACTGGCAGCCCCAGGCCGAGGTCCTGCCCGATGGCGGTGTGCGTTACCGCTACCGCCGCCGCGAGGGAGACCCCAAGCTCTCGATTGAGCAAATCCGTGCGCTCATGGTTGATCCGCCGCGCTTCGAGCAGGAACGGCAGGCGATCAGCGACCTGCTCGATCATCTGCAGCGGGTGGGGGTGCAGGTGGTGCTGGGGCCACCCCGCAAGGCCGGTGCCGCCGGGGAGTGGGACCCTGCCGCCCGCACGATCCGCATCAAGTCTGAGGTGGTGGACCAGGGCAGCGCCACCTTTGCCCTGGTGCTGAACCATGAGGCCATTCATGTGGCGCAGAGCTGCCGGCGCGGGGGGGTGTCGGCTCCGCCCAAGCAGCTCGGGCTCTCCATTTCCGCCAGGCCCCAGGCCCAGGGGCAGCTCAACGACCCGATCTATGCCAACCTCTCGCCCCTCGAGCGCCAGCTGGAGCAGGAGGCTTACGCCCACCAACACCAGCTGGAGCAAGGGGCCGCGCTGATCAGCCAGGAGTGCCGCCCGCCGGCCGCGCTGCTGGGGGGCCGAGCAGCTGCGCGCCCGTGATCACGCCCGTGGCGCCAGCTGGTCCTCCAGCAGCATGTTGAACTGCAGCAACTGCTGATCATTGAGCTGCTGCCGGCTGCTGAGCTGAAAGTGCTGCTCCAGGAACGCGCGTCCCTGCGCAGCTCCCCAGCTGAGCTGGCCGAGCAGCTGGTCGCTCTGATCCAGCAGGTCGCGGCGGCGCAGGGGCGTGGCGGCCTGCTCCGGCCGGCTGCCGGGGGCCAGCTGCTGCAACGCATTGAGGTAGCCCACCAGATCCACGTAGCGCACCAGGCGGCTGCGGCTTGGATGGTTGAAGGCCCGCTCCAGGTAAGCCGCTTCCTCCTCCCGGCCCCAGTCCAGCCGCTTGAGTTCCAGCTCCACCTGGGCCAGCTCGTCGCTCCAGTCTTCGGGATCAGCGCTGGCGGCTGGTGGTGGCGGTTCAGGTGCTTGGGCGGGGAGAGCCTGCGGGGGCTCGTTGCTCACCGCCAACAGCGGCTGCTCTGCCTCACCGGCGTCTGTTGGTCGCTTCTTTGGTGGCGCGGCGGCGGCAGCCACCGGCACCGGCTCCGGCCTGGCGGCAGCCGCCGCGCCGGTGGTACCCCATCGCTGCCGCAGGCGCTCGATGGCGCGGTCTTCGGCCAGCTCCGCCGTGGCGCCCTCACCGAGAGCGCTACCGAGCAGGGCGCCCTGCTCCCAGGCGCTCACCTTCACCACCCGCTGTCCGGGTTCGGCGTGCACCAGTTCTGCCTGCAGCTGCATCCCGGCTCGGGCTTGGTTGGGCTTTCCTAGAGTGACTGATTCGCTCCACACCACTACCTATGGAAGCGGAGTCGATCGAGTCACTCACACCGCTGCTGCAATCGGCAGACCAGTGGGGGGAGATCCTGCTGCTGCTTCCCCTGCTGGTGGCGATGGAGGCGGTGCTCTCCGCGGACAATGCCATCGCTCTGGCGGCCATCGCGCGCCACCTCGACGATCCAGCCAGCCAGCGCCGCGCCCTCAACCTCGGCCTGCTGCTGGCCCTGGTGTTCCGGATGGCCCTGATCGTGGCCGCCCGCTGGGTGCTCGACTTCTGGCCCCTGCAGCTGTTGGCGGCTGGCTATCTGCTCTGGCTGTGCGTCACCAACCTGGCCGGATCCAGCGAAGCCGGCGTTGAAGCGACGAGCACTGCTGCCAGCACCGACGCGGCCCCAGCGGCCCAGCGGCTCCACGGCCAGACCCTGGGTTCAGTGGTGGCCACGCTGGCGGTCACCGATCTGGCCTTCTCGCTCGACAGCGTCGCGGCGGCGGTGGCGGTCAGTGATCGGCTCTGGCTGGTGATGACCGGTGGGGTGATCGGGGTGGTCGCCCTGCGCCTCACGGCCGGGCTGTTCATCCGCTGGTTGGAGGAGTACCGGCATCTGGAGCGGGCCGGCTATCTGGCCGTGGGGCTGGTGGGTGTGCGCCTGCTGCTGCGCCTGGCCCTGCCCCAGATCGTTCCGCCCGAATGGGCGCTGTTGCTTGTGGTGGCCTGCCTGTTTGTCTGGGGCTTCTCCCAGCGCAGCCAGCCCCAGCCGCAGACCGGGGAGGTCAACCCCTGACGCCCCTGCACGTGGATCTGCGCCAGGCCGGCACCGAGCGGTTGCTTGAACGCTTTGAGGTGGCCCACCTGGGCGAGGTGCCCCAGCCGGGCCGCTGGATCGAGCGGGGGGAGCGTTCGTTTCTGGTGTTGCAATGCCTTCACCGCTACCAGCTGCGCAACGGCCGCTACGAGCTCACGGAGGTGGCCCTGCAGGTCAAGCCGCAACGGCAACCGGCCGATGCCACCTGGTGGAACAACCATTGGGTGATCGGCGACCCCAGCTGCCGCTTCAATGCCCGCTCGCCGCTGTTGCGCTGCGCCGTGCTGCCGGAAGGCCCCTGCGAGCGCTGCCTGCACCGTGCGTCTGCCTGAGCCGCTTCACGGCAGCACCGCCAGCGGGATGAAGCGCTGCACCATCGCCATGTACAGCGGAATCCCAACGACGATGTTGAAGGGGAAGGTGACGCCCAGGGCGCTGGAGATGTAGAGGCTTGGATTCGCTTCCGGCACCGTCATCCGCATGGCGGCAGGAACGGCGATGTAAGAGGCACTGGCGCACAGCACCATGAACAGCAGCGCATTTCCCTGCGGCAGGCCCAGCCAACGGGAGAGCAGCAGGCCCACCGTGGCATTAAACAGCG
Organism: uncultured Cyanobium sp.; assembly: GCA_937919075.1. Lineage (GTDB taxonomy): Bacteria > Cyanobacteriota > Cyanobacteriia > PCC-6307 > Cyanobiaceae > MW101C3. The sequence continues at coordinate 4,933 of CALFOF010000096.1, forward strand.
GCATCAGCACCGCGAAGCCGATCAGGTAGCTGCCGGCGCTCCGCAGATCGCCGAGGCGCTGCGCCGCCACGATGCCCATGTCAAGCAGAAAGAAGCTGAGGGCGCCATAAAACAGCTTGCCGGTGAAGGGCTCCATCGTTTCCACCCCCAAGGGGCTGAAGGTCGCCACCAGCAGGCCGATCACCAGGCTGCCGATCAGCAGCAGCACCGAACTGTTCAAGAAGGCCTCATGCAGCAGGCTGCCCCAGGCCACGCCACCGCCGATGCCACCGGCGTGGCGTTGGTGGCTGGTGAGTTTCACCAACAGCAACCCCACGATGATGGCCGGCGATTCCATCAGGGCCAGGGCCGCCACCATGAAGCCGTCGTGGGGGATGTCTGACACCACCAGAAAGGTTTCGGCGGTGATGAAGGTGACGGCGCTGATCGAGCCGTAGGTGGCGGCCACAGCGGCGGCATTGGAGGTGTCGAACTGCCGCCTGAGCACCAGGAAGCTATAGAGGGGCACCAGGGCCGACATCACCACGGCGGCGGCGATCGTGGCGATCACCTGCACGCCCAGGCCGCTGTGTTGCAGCTCCACGCCACCTTTGAAACCGATCGCTAACAACAGATACAGCGAAAAGAGCTTGGGCAGCGGAGCGGGGATCTCCAGATCCGATCGCACCAGCACCGCAATCACACCGAGAGCGAAGAAAAGAACCGGCGGAGAGAGCAGATTCTGCAGAATCAGACCGGTCTGCATCGAGGCTTCCGTGATTGTTCAATGGCACACCGGCAGGCTACAGGGCTGGACCTGGACGCCGGGATGGTTGTGACTTCGATGGTGGGGAGGGAAATCTTGAAAGTTGGAGGAGTGAGCACTAAGACGGTGAATTCCTAGACGATGAGCATCAAAACAGTGAGCGCTGGACTCAGCCTTTCACGCCATCGC
>CALFOF010000097.1 GCA_937919075.1 uncultured Cyanobium sp.
GCCCTGGTGGGTGATGCGGCTGCAGCCCCTGCCGCCGGCAGCGCTCACTCTGCGGCTGCCGGCGGGCCGCTGGACGCTCGCGCAGCGCCCCCTGCCGCAACAGATGGCACCGGGCGGGGGCTGCTGGGTGCAGCTGCCGCCTGCGGCCGGGCTGACGCCCCTGGTCTTGACGCGCCGATCTCCAGCGGCGGCGGCTTCAGCCGCAACGCCGCAGGAGGTGGCGGTGCAGGCGCCGGTGTGGAGTGAGCCCTTGGCAGCCGGGCGCTGGCGGATCGGCAACGGCCTGCTGACAGCGGAACTGGGGGCGGGTGGGCTGGAGCAGCTCTGGGGCGCCGACGGCCAGCCCCAGCTGGCGGCACCGCTGCAGTGGCGCCGCTGGCACGACAGCGGCGAGTTCTGGGATGCCTGGGATCTGGCGGCGGATCACCGTGAGCACCCGCTGCCGCTGGAGTGGGAGCCGGCGCTGGAGCTGGTGGAGCAGGGGCCCCTGTGCGTGCGCCTGGTGGCGCGGGGCCGCTGCGGAGCCAGCCCGTTGCGGCTGGATCTGCGCCTGCTGGCGGGCAGCCCCTGGCTGGAGCTGGTGTTGCGGGTGCACTGGCGCCAGCGCCATGAGCTGCTGCAGCTGGAGGTGCCGCTGCAGCAGCGGGCCTGCCGCTGGGCGGCGGACACCCCGGCGGGCGTGCTGGAGCGCCCTGCGGTGCCCTGCACTGCCCGCGAGAAGGCCCGCTGGGAGGTGCCGGCGATCGCCTGGACCTGCAGCCAGGCGGAGCGCGGCGGCCTGGCGGTGCTGCTGGATGGGCCGCAGGGCGTGTCGGGAACGGCGGAGCGGCTGGGGATCTCGCTGCTGCGCGGGCCCACCTGGCCCGATCCCGGCGCCGACAACGGCCTGCAGCGCCTGCGGCTCGCGCTGATGCCCTGCGCCGACGGGTGGCGTCAGGCGGCAGTTCCAGCGGCGGCCCGCGCCTTCCGCGCGCCGAGCTGGTGCCGTCCGGCCACATCGCCAGCGGTGCCGCCACCGGCGCTCGCCCTGGGTTCAGCCCAGCTCGACCCGGTGGCGATCGCGCCGGAGGCGGAGCCGGGAGTGGTGCGGCTCACGGTGCAGAACCTCTCGCCCTGCCGGCAGCCGCTGGGGCTCTCAGCGGGCTGGCAGGTGATCGGGCCGGCTGAACCGCTGCTGCCTCCCTGGGCGCTGCGGCACCTGCGGGTGCGGCGGGTGACGCCTGCTCAGGCTCAATCTTCGTGATCGTCGAAGGGATCGGTGAGGCCCTTGGACGGGGGGCCGAAGGCGAGGTAGACCCCGAAGCCGGTGAGGGCGAGCAGCGCCACCAGCACGGTGAGCGCGATCGAAAGGGCGGGGGAGGAGGTTTCGGTCAAGGAAGGGGGCAGCTGCTGGGGATAGCGGAGGTGGATCACAACTCTCGACAGTGACCGCGCCGGTCTCCGCCTCGACCCTTACAGTAACGATCCCCATACATGTGTCCGAGAGGCTCACCCGCCATGGCGCAACGCACCCCGCTGGGAAACCTGCTCCGCCCGCTCAACTCCGAGTACGGCAAGGTGGTGCCCGGCTGGGGCACCACGCCGGTGATGGGCATCTTCATGGTGTTGTTCCTGGTGTTCCTGCTCGTGATCCTGCAGCTGTACAACAAGTCGCTGCTGCTCGACGGCATCACCGTGAACTGGAACGGCCTCGGCTGATCTTCCGGCCGTTGCTGGGCCTGGCGGCGCTGGCTGCCGGGCTCTTTGGTTTCACGTCTGTTCCTGCTTCAGTTTCTGACCCAGGCTTTCCATGAACATCTTTGGGATTGGGCTGCCGGAAATGGCGGTCATCGCGGCCATCGGCCTGCTGGTGTTCGGCCCGAAGCGGTTGCCGGAGCTGGGGCGCACCCTGGGCCGCACGCTCAAGGGGTTCCAATCGGCCTCCACCAACTTTGAGCAGGAGTTCCGCAAGGCGATCGACTCCGAAGCTGACACGGTGGTGACCACCAACAGCGTGGCGATCGCTGAGGCTCCTGCACCTGCTGCTGAGTCCGTTGCCGCTGCACCGGTCGCGGCAGTTGCTGCGCCTGATGCCCCCCCTGCCAGCGAGCCGCCTGCGGCGGCCGCCTGAGCACAACGCTTCTCTTCCGCCGCTTCCCTTCTGCTGCTCCGTTCCGCCACGGCCATGACCGCCTCTTCCACGCCGGGCGGTGAGGCCCGCACGGGCGACCTCCAGTTGGTGGTGGGCCTGGGCAATCCCGGCGACAAATACGTCCGCACCCGCCACAACGTGGGCTTCATGGCCCTGGAGCGGCTGGCGGCGCGCGAGCGGGTGAGCTTCCGCGCCAACACGCGGATGCAGGGGCTGCTGGCGGATGTGGGCCAGGGGGCCCAGCGCCTGCGGCTGCTGATGCCCACCACCTACATGAATGAGAGCGGCCGGTCGATCCGTGCCACGCTCGACTGGTTCGGCCTGCGTCCTGACCAGATGCTTGTTCTCGTCGATGACATGGACCTGCCGCTGGGCCGCCTGCGGCTGCGCCTGGCCGGCAGTGCCGGCGGCCATAACGGCCTGCGCAGCACCATCAGTCAACTCGGCAGCCAGGAGTTTCCCCGGCTGCGCATTGGCATCAGCGCCCCGGCCGATGATCCGATCACGCGCAAGGCCCGCACGATTTCCCACGTGCTGGGCCGCTTCGAGCCCAGCGAACAGGCCTGCGTGGAGGCGGTGCTCGATGAGGTGCTGGCGGGGCTGGGGGTGATCCAGCGGCTGGGGTATGAACGGGCCGGCAATCGTCTGAACAGTTTTCAGCCCACCACGGCCTGAGGCTGCTTCCAGCAGCGTCACCTGCTGCCGCTTTCGTTTGGCTCTTCCCGCCTCCGCCTGCATCTGCCACCGTTTGCTCCTGACTCCTTTCTGCTCCTGTCTGCCTCCGTGCGTTTCCTGCCTCCGTGAGCCGTCTTCCTGCCACCACCGCCCAGCTGCGGGTGCTGCGCCAGAGCTTCACCCAGAAGCTGCTGGAGGGCGAGGTGGTGGCCGGCGGCTTCGCCTGGACCTTCCGCTGGGCGTTCGATCGCGGTGAGCTGACCGTGGAGCCGTCGCTGGGCCGCGCCCTGATCCAGGACGCGCTGCTGCGCTTCCTGCTCAAGGCCGACTACCAGCTGGAGCCCGGCGGCGACTACGCCTTCACGGTGCGGGCGCGCTTCTAGAAGGCGGCGGGCGGCAGGGAAGGGAGCCGCGTGAGCGGCTGGCCGAGGTGGCGTTCGAGCAGCAGCTGGGCCACGACATCGTCCCAGGGGCGGGGCGGCTGGCGCAGGCCTTCGGGCAGCAGGCGCCGCCAGCCGCGTGGCGGGAACAGTTGCCAGTAGCGCTGCCGTGCCTCCAGGGTGGTGCGGCGTTCATCCACCAGCTGCACCGGCAGCAGCGGCGCCAGGCGCTGGCGCCAGTGGCGGCTGCCGGTGCCATCGCCGAGCACCACGCCGGCCACGGCCCCTTCGGCCTGCCAGGCGCGCAGCTGCGCGAAGGCCTGCTCCGGCTCCAGGATCAAGGCGGCCAGCACCTGCTGCCGCGCCGGGTCGCAGCGCACCAGGCCGCACTTGCAGCGGCCTGGATCGAGCGCAGCGAGCGGGCCAGCGGCAGGCAACGGCAGGGGCTGCGGCTCTGGCTGCGGAGGCGGCAGGGGCGCACCGGCCGCCGGCGTGGGGCTCATGAGGGGCGCTTGGGCAGGGAGGGGGCGGTGGGGCCGCCATCGAGGCGGCGCAGCTCCAGCACCACCGGATCGGGTGTTTCGGCTTCGCGCACGGCCACGGCTTCAAGGCTCACGGCCTGCCCGGCTGGCCGCTCACTGAGCTCCCGCCCCAGCTGGTTGAAGCTGGCCACATCGAACTGCACGCCATCCACCAGCGACCCCTGCCGCTGCGCCTTGGCGAAGGAGGAGGCCAGCAGCAGGTTGAGCCGGTTGCGCACCTGTTCGGGGGAGATCTCGTTGCCTTCCAGGCGGGTGGTGGCCATCACTTCGCCCTGGCGGATCACCTGCTTGTTGGGGCGCAGATCGGGGAAGCCGAGCACCTGCTGCTCGCCGCGCAGAACGTTGGCGGCCGAGAGGATGCTCACCACCCAGCTGCCGCCTTTCTGGATCAGGGCTTCCAGCTTGGCGATGTCTTCGCGGGGCACCAGCAGGATCGGCCGATCGACCGGCTCGCCTGGCAGCACCCGCTGAAAGGCCGACTGGTTGGCCTGACGCAGCAGGGCATCGATGGCGGCGCGGGCCTGGCCTGGCTGCTGCACGCTTACCTTGGCGGTGGCCAACGGCTGGCCGCTGCTGATCACCACATCCCCGCGGCGCATGGCGATCAGCTTGGTTTCGAGGTCTTTGAGCTCGGCCTGGCCGGAGGCGATCTGCCCCTTCACGCGCGCCAGTTCCGCTTCGGTGCGGCGGATGTCCTGGTCGCGGGTGCGGATGTCGCTGTTGAGTTGATCGCGTTGGCGCAGCAGCAACTGCTGCTGGTTCTGCAGGGGCTGCAGCTCCCGCCGCAGGCGGCCCGCTTGTTCCTCCACCGCCACCAGCTGGCGGCGCGCCTGCTGGCGGCCCTGTTCGGCGCGGCCCACGGCCACCTGGGCATCACGCTGGGCCGAGAGGCTGCGTTTCAAGGCGGCATCACTGCGCTCAACGGCGTCGCGGCTGTCCTGCAGCTTCTGCTCGAGGCTGTCGAGTTCGAACAGGCCGGTGCGCAGCCGCTGGCTCACGGCCAGCATCAGGCCGAGCGAAACGGCACTGATCAGGCTGCCGGTGAGCACAGTAATGAGCACCGCGGTGTTGCGCGGGCGGAGGTTGAAGAGGCTGAGCCGGGCCTTGCCGACACGGCTGCCGAGGCGATCGCCGAGGGTGGCGAGCACCCCCCCGAGGGTCAGCAGGGCCAGGATCAGCAGCCAGCCGGACACGATTCAGGGCGAGGGGGTCCAGTATCGGCCGCCGGCCTTCAGCTGAAGCGTTTGGCCAGGGCTACCGGATCGAACACGGTGATCTTCTTGCGATCCACCTGCACGAGCCCGGCCTGACGCAGATCGCCGAGCAGGCGGGTGATGGTGACGCGGGTGGAGCCGATCGCTTCGGCGATCGCCTGGTGCGACAGGCGCAGATCGATGGTGATGCCTTCGGCGCCGGGGACACCGAAATCACGGCAAAGCACCAGCAGGAAACTCACCAGCCGCGAGGACATGTCGCGATGGGTGAGGGTTTCGATCATGGTCTCCGTCTGCAGGATGCGGGAGGAGAGGCCCTGGAGCAGCAGCAGGCCCACGCTGGCGTCCTGCTCGATGGCGCGCCGCACGGAGCTGGCCGGGGCCGCCACCAGCTCGACGCGGGTGAAGGCGACCGCGTGATAGAAGCGATCCGAGCGCTGGCCGGTGAGCAGGGAAAGCACGCCGAAGAGGCTGTTCTCGCGCAGCAACGCCACGGTGATCTCCTCGCCGCTCTCATAGACGCGGGAGAGGCGCACGGCGCCACGGCGCAGCAAGTAGACGCGTTCGGCCGGGTCGCCGGGGAAAAAGATCGTTTTGCCGCGCTCCACGGTTTCACTGGTGCAGCCGCTCAGTCCGCGCATCACCTCCAGCAGGGTGCTGGAGCCGCCCGCGGAGGAGGTGAGGCCGCTGTTGACAGGCGCGGGGGTGGTGCTGGTGCGGCTGAATCCGCGCATCGCGCCGACCATGACGGTTGGACAAGTGGTTGGAAGCTACGGATCGGCTTCCGTGCTCCATGTAGCCGATCACACTAACTGGAGGGTTCCCTGTGGACATCCGCCTGCAAAATCCCAGTGCCGACGGGATTTTTACAATGTAGTACAAACGTACGCGCTAGGGGTGGTGTCTGATCCTTGATTCCGGGCCTGGCGCCGCTACATTCGGCATCGCGAACCAACGGGTGTGGATGACGGCCAGCCTGCTCAACCCCGCCATGCCCACCGGTGGCTCCCGTTCCCACGGCCCGGGGCGCTCCCATGGCGCGGCGCCCGTGGCACCGCTGGCGGCTGTGGCGCCACGCCCGCTGGCCCTGGTGCCCTCCGCCCAGACCGAAGGCCTGCTGCAGGTGCACACGGCACCGTTTCGCGGCAGTTTCTCCGGTGTGTTCAGCCAGGCGCTGCGCAGCGCGGGGCTGGGCAGCCGGGTGCTGATCAGCCAGTTCCTCAAGGGCGGGGTGGATCAGGGGCTGGAGCGCAGCCTGTGGCTGTGCGGCCGGCTGCAGTGGCTGCGGCCCGCCATGCCCGCCTGCCTCACCGAACCGGCCGCCGCGGAACCTGAGGGGCCCGGCGCCCAGGAGCAAGAGGCGGTGCTGGAGGTGTGGGGCTACACACGGCGCCAGCTCCTGGAGGGGGCGGTGGATCTGATGGTGCTCGATGAGCTGGGGCTGGCGATCGCGCTGGGCTACCTGCCGGCGGCGGAGGTGGAGGCCACGTTGGAGCAACGGCCCGCCCATCTCGATGTGATCCTCACGGGGCCATCGATGCCGGCTTCGCTGCTGGCGATGGCCGACCAGGTGACCCAGCTCCGCCGCAACTGCTGATCCCATGCTCAAGTGCGACCGCTGGATCAACGAACAGGCCGCGGCGGGCATGCTCGAACCGTTCCAGGGCACATTGGTGCGCCACCTCGATGCCGAGAACCGCACGGCGCCGGTGCTGAGCTACGGCTGCTCCTCCTACGGCTACGACCTGCGGCTTTCCCCGAAGGAGTTCCTGATCTTCCGGCATGTGCCAGGCACGGTGATGAACCCGAAGCGGTTCAACCCGGCCAACCTGGAGCCGGCACCGCTGCACCACGACGACGACGGCGACTACTTCATCCTGCCCGCCCATTCCTACGGGCTGGGGGTGGCGCTGGAGCTGCTGCGGGTGCCGGCCAACATCACCGTGATCTGCCTGGGCAAGAGCACCTATGCGCGCCTTGGCATCATCGTGAACACCACCCCCGCTGAAGCCAGCTGGGAAGGCCACCTCACCCTGGAATTCAGCAACTCCTCCGGCGCCGATTGCCGCATCTACGCCAGCGAAGGCATCTGCCAACTGCTGTTCTTCGAAGGCGAACCCTGCCAGACCACCTACAGCGACCGCGCCGGGAAGTACCAGCACCAGCCGGAGCGGGTGACGTTGGCGAAGGTTTGATGGGGATTGAGGAGTGGGTGATTGGCTTGGCAAGGGTGTGGTTCAAGAAGCCGGTGCCTCGGGAAGAAGCCAGCACGCTCTGTATCAAAATGAGCAGTGGTTATCTGACCAGCGAACCACGCTGTCTCCTCTCAGCAGACTGTTCAAAACCTATGCGAGATCAGGCTTGCCGGATGCCCCTGGAGGCCTCCTTTCGGTGGTTTGCAGAAGGGGAACGGCAATGCGGCGTGGTTTGCGGAACTGTCCAAGAACAAGTTATATCGATTGGTGACAATGGTGGCCAAGAACAACGAAACATTCATCGGAGGC
>CALFOF010000098.1 GCA_937919075.1 uncultured Cyanobium sp.
CAGGGCGCGCCGCAGCCGCTCCGCCTCCGCCTGCACCTCCAGTTGCCGCTGCTTCAGTCGCCGCTGCCGTTCCTGCTGCTCCTCCTCGTCCAGCAGCTGGCGCTGCTCGGGGTTGCTGCTGAGGAACGCCTCCAGTTGTTGCTCCAGCTGCGCCTCCAGCTGCTCGAACCAGTTGCCGCTCATGGCCGCTGCCTGCGCCAGACCCCGGCCCTCATTCCGGTGCCCGCGTGATCAACGGCGCCTCGATCTCTTCCTGCAACGGCGTGATCGCGCCATCGCGGGAGCGCAGCAGCAACTGGGTGAGGCGGGCGATCGCCCCTTCGCCCAGGTCTTCGCCGCCGATGCGATCGAAGGCCTGGCGGTAGAGCTCCTCGAGCTCGGCGATCAGCTGCTCGCGCGTGGTGCGCATCGCCTTGCGTTGGTCTTCCCGGCTCATCGGCTGGCCTCGACTGGTTCAAGTCTGCCTGGCGCCTGGGGGGCGAGCAGGTGCAGGCTGAAGCTGTCGCTGGGATCGGCCCAGCGCGCCTGGGCCCGCCAGCCGGCCGCGGCCGCCAGGGCGGTGAAGGCCGCGGGGTCGTACTTGTGGCTGTGCTCGGTGATCAACGCCTCGCCGGCGGCGAACGGCCAGGGCCGGCCCGCCACCTCCACCACCTGGTCGCAGCGGCTCACCAGCGCCATCTCGATGCGGCTCTGCGGCGGCTGCCAGCGGGCGCGGTAGCGGAAGCGCTCCGGCGCGAAGCTGCCACCCAGCTCTCGGTTGAGCCGCACCAGCAGGTTGCGGGCAAAGGCGGCCGACCAACCGGCGGCATCGTCGTAGGCGGCCTCCAGCTGGGCTGCGGCGCGGGGCTGGTCGATGCCGATCAGCAGACGCCCCTCGGGGCCGAGCAGCCTGGCGAACTGACGCAGCAGGGCCACCGCTTCGCTGGGGGCGAAGTTGCCGAGCGAGCTGCCCGGGTAGAAGCCCAGCAGCCGCTGGCCATCGAGCAGCCGGTGGGCCGGCAGGGTGAGCAGCTGGCTGTAATCGCAGCAGATGCCGAGCACGGGAATGGCCGGATGGCGGGCCTGCAGCGCCCGGCAGGCCCCGGCGAGATGCTCGGAGCTGATATCGAGCGCCACATAGGCCGGCGGTGAGAGGGCCTCCAGCAGCGGCGACACCTTGCGGGCGCTGCCGGCGCCGAATTCCACCGGCACGCCGGCGCCGAGCGCCGCCGCCATCGCCGGTGCCTCCCGCTCCAGCAGGGCGGTTTCGGTGGCGGTAAGCGCATATTCCGGCTGCTCGCAGATGCGATCGAACAGGCGTGAGCCCTCGGCGTCGTAGAGGAACCAGGCGGGCAGCTGGCGGGGGCTGCGCGACAGCCCCTCCACCACCAGCCGCTCCATGTCGGCGGCGACGGGATGCAGGTCAAGCAGGTCGACAGCGGTTGGCCCGCGCTGCAGGGCGGCGGCGGCGGCGCTCATCGGCCGTCCCGGGCGAGGCGCAGGCCGCCAGCCAGCCAGCGGCTCCCGGGTGGAAAGAAGTTGCGGTAAGTGAGGCGGCCGTGGCCCGGCGGCGTGAGGAAGCTGCTGCCGCGCAAGACCATCTGGGAGCTCATGAATTTGCCGTTGTATTCACCCACCGCTCCGGCGGCGGGCCGGAAGCCCGGATACGGACGGTAGGGGCTGGAGGTCCACTGCCACAGCAACCCCTGCAGGGCTTCCAGCCCGCCATTGCCGCCCGCCTGGGCTGGTGTGGCGGCGGCCACTTCCCACTCCGCTTCGCTCGGCAGGCGCGCCTCGGCCCAGCGGGCATAGGCGTCGGCCTCGAACCAGCTGAGGTGCCGCACGGGCGCTACCGGGTGCAGGGGGCGCCGCCCCGCCAGCGTGAACTCCCACGACCAGCTCTCGGGCTTGCCGCTGCCGCGCCAGTAGCGGGGTGCCTGCCAGCCGCGCTGCTGGCACAGCTGCCAGCCCTCGCTCATCCACAGCTCCGGCCGCCGGTAGCCGCCAGCGGCGATGAAGGCGGCGTACTCCCCGTTCGACACCAGCCGGGGGGCCAGGGCGAAGGGCTCCAGCCACTGGCGGTGACGGGGGCTTTCGTTGTCGAAATGGAAGGCGCCGGACGGGCCCTCGGGGCCGGCGTCGGCCTCGCTGTGGCCGATCTCCACCAGCCCTCCCGGCCAGTGCAGCCAGGGGGAAGCGGGGGTGTCTGAGGTGGAGGTGGCGGGAGAGGTGCTGGTGGCCACCAGCGCTTCATAGGCCGCTTCGGCGCCGCGCCCCGCCGGCTCCACCGCCGGCTCCAGCGGGTTGCGGCTGAAGCCGTCGAGCAGATCCATCAGCAGCAGCTCCTGGTGCTGCTGCTCGTGCTGCAGCCCCAGCTCCAGCAGCTCCAGCAAAGGCGCCGCCGGCTCGGCGGGCCCGGCGTTCAGCCGCTCCAGCAGGGCCTCCAGCCCCGCATCGATGCGCTGCCGCCAGGCGAGCACTGCCGCCAGGGGCGGCCGGGTCAGCAGACCCCGCTGCGGCCGGGGGTGGCGTGCCCCGATCGCGTCGTAATAGGAGTTGAACAGAAAGCCCCAGCGGCTGTCGACCGGCTCATGGCCCGGCAGGTGGGGCGTGAGCAGGAAGGTGTCGAAAAACCAGGTGGTGTGGCCCAGGTGCCATTTGGGCGGGCTGGCGTCCGCCATGCCCTGCAGGCAGAGATCCTCCGGCTCCAGCGTCGCGATCAGCGCCTCGCTGTGGGTGCGCACGGCATGGAGCCTCCGCAGCAGGGCCTCGGTGGCGGCGGCGGAGGCCATGGCCAAGGGGCTGCTGTTTTGAGGCTACAAGGAATCGGCCGCCATGGCCTTCGCCCCTACGATCGTCGCCAGAGCGATTTCTTCCCCCACAGGCGCGATGGGCAGCACCGCCGGTTCGATCAGCAGCGGCGGGGCCACGGCCGCCGGCGGGGCCATTGCCGCCGGCGGGGCGATGGCCGCCGCCCGGGCGGGAACCACCCAGGGCTTCGTCGGCGCGGTGGGGAACACCCCGCTGATCCGGCTGGGGCTGCTCAGTGAGCTCACCGGCTGCGAGATCCTCGGCAAGGCCGAATTCATGAATCCCGGCGGGTCGGTGAAGGACCGCGCTGCCCTGGGCATCCTGCTGGAGGCGGAAGCCAGCGGCGCGCTGGAGCCGGGCGGCACCGTGGTGGAGGGCACCGCCGGCAACACCGGCATCGGCCTCACCCACCTCTGCAATGCCCGCGGCTACCGCAGCTTGATCGTCATCCCGGACACCCAGTCGGCCGAGAAGATCGGTCTGCTGCGCAGCCTCGGCGCCGAGGTGCGCACGGTGCCGGCGGTGCCGTACCGCGACCCCAACAACTACGTGAGGCTCTCGGGGCGCATCGCTGCTGAAACACCCGGCGCCGTCTGGGCCAATCAGTTCGACAACCTGGCCAACCGCCGCGCCCACTACGCCAGTACCGGCCCGGAGATCTGGGAGCAGACCGGCGGCCGCATCGACGCCTGGGTGTCGGCCACGGGCACCGGCGGCACCTATGCCGGTGTGGCCCTGTTCCTCAAGGAGCGCTCGCCCCAGGTGCGCTGTGTGCTGGCCGATCCCCACGGCAGTGCGCTCTACAGCTGGGCCACCGCCGGGGCGCTGCAGGCTGAGGGCAGCTCCATCACCGAAGGGATCGGCAACAGCCGCGTCACCGCCAATCTCGACGGTGCCCCGATCGACGATGCCGTGCGCATCGACGACCAGGCCGCGCTCGACACCATCTACCAGCTGCTCTGGCGCGAAGGCCTGTTCATGGGCGGCTCGGTGGGCATCAACGTGGCCGCGGCGGTGGAGACCGCCCGGCGCCTCGGCCCGGGCCACACGATCGTGACCGTGCTGTGCGATGGCGGCGACCGCTATCGCTCCCGCCTGTACGACGCCGACTGGCTGGCTGGCCGCGGCCTGCACCAGCCCGAACGGGGCCCACAGGACGGCCTCCCACAGGACGGGCCCACCCATGGCTGAGCAGCCCGGGGCGGCCTCTGGAGCGGTGATCGCCGATCGCTACCGCCTGGAGATGGAGGTGGCCAGCAGCCCCCAGGGGGTGCTGTGGCGCGCCAGCGATCTGCTGGCCGGTGAGGTGCCGGTGGCCCTGCGGCAGCTGGGGCCCAGCCACGACCAGGCCGGGGCGCGGGCGGGCTGGAGCCGCCTGCAGGCCCTGCTCCACCCCCAGGTGCCCCGCTTCGGGGAAACGATCCAACGGGACGGCCAGCTCTGGCTGGTGCGCGAGTGGCAGGACGGGCGCACCTACCTGGAGCTGCTGGAGGCGCGGCGGGGACGCCAGCTGGTGTTCGGCCCCGGTGAGGTGCTGTTGCTGCTGCGCCAGCTGCTGCCGGTGCTGGCGGTGCTGCACGGCCAGGAGATCTGTCACGGCGATCTGACCCCCGCCAACCTGCTGCGCCGCGACCGCGACGGTTTGCCGGTGCTGCTCGACATCAGTTGGACCGGCCCCGGCCAGGCCGCCGCCGGCGCCACCCCGGGCTATGCGCCGCCGGAGCAGGTGGGTGGTGCTCCGCTGCTGCCCTGGATGGACCTGTACGGCCTCGGCGTGGTGGCGTTGGTGCTGCTCAGCGGCGAGGATCCCGCCGCCCTGCTCGATCCGGTGAGCCTGGCCTGGCGCTGGCCCGACGGCCTCCGCCTCGACCCACCGTTCCGCGCCGCCCTGGAGCGGCTGATCAGCGCCGATCCCGCTGCCCGCTTTGCCAGCACGCCGCAGGCCCTCGCTGCCTTCCAGGCGCTGTCGATGCCGGAAAGCACCGGCCCGGTGGCCCGCGCTGATCGCACCTTGATGCTCGTGCCCCCCGCCGCCGGCTCGCCAGGCCTGGCCGGCCCCGGCGCTGCGGACCCGGAGCCTGTGGAGGAGGTTGCTGCTTCCGCCAACACCGCTGCTGCTGCCGCCGCTGCGGCGGCCGCCCCCGCCCCC
>CALFOF010000099.1 GCA_937919075.1 uncultured Cyanobium sp.
TCAGATTAGGGTATATTGCATTGGCTTGTTGATTTTTCGAGGTGCCCTTAAGAACAACGTTCTGTGCACTGCACAGTGCAGCTCAGAACGCTCAGGGGACAGGACAGAGCTCGCCCCCCAACGCGCTGGCTACTTGATGAACAGCATCTCCTGGTAGGTGGGCAGGGGCCAGGCGTTGTCGTCCACAAGGGTTTCGAGCCCATCGACAGCTTCGCGGATCTTGTACATCAGCGGCAGCAGGGTGTCGACGCAGTGGCGCATGTGGGCCGTTTCGCCGTGGGGCGGGCTGGCCAAGGCGGACTCCAGGGCCACGCAATTGGCCAGCAGCTCCTGGTTGAGGGTGGCGATGCGGCCCGCCATGGCCCGATCGGGCGGCAGACCCAGGGTTTCCTGGTAGTGGAGGGAATTGGCAAGCTGGCCGAGGTAGGTCATCACTGCCGGATACACCTGGGTGCGGGCCATCTGCAGCACCAGCTTGGCCTCCACTTCCACCGCCAGCACGTACTGCTCGGCATACACCTCAAAGCGGCTGTGCAGCTCCACCTGGGTGAGCACACCGGTGCGCTCAAACAGCGCCTTGATGTCGTCGCGCTCCAGCACCAGCAGCGCATCGGCGGTGGTGGGGAGGTTCTCCAGGCCCCTTTCACTCACAGCCATTTCATGCCACTCGCTGGAGTAGCCATCGCCGCCGAACACCACATTGCCATGCTGCTGCATGATCGTCTGCAGCACTTCGGCTGCTGCCGTCTCCAGCGACGCACCGGCGCCCATCTTGGCCTCCAGTTCATCCGACATGTACTTGAGCGAATCGGCCAGGATCGTGTTCATCGCCACCAGCGGACCAGCCACCGATTGGTTGGAACCCACGGCGCGGAACTCAAAGCGGTTGCCGGTGAAGGCGAACGGGGAGGTGCGGTTGCGATCACCCGGATCCTTGGGGAATTCAGGCAGAGTGTCGACACCCAGCTGCATCAATCCACCGTGATCGGTGCTGCCAAGGTTGCCGTTCTTGATCATCGTATACACCTCCTCCAGCTGGCTGCCGAGATACATCGAAATGATCGCAGGAGGAGCTTCGTTGGCACCAAGGCGATGATCATTGCCGGCCGTGGCCACCACTGCGCGCAGCAGCGGGCCATAGAGGTGAACACCGCGAATCACAGCCCCGCAAAACAGCAGGAACTGCATGTTCTCCTCAGGGCTGCTGCCGGGGTCCAGCAGGTTGCCTTGGGTGCCGTTGCCCACCGACCAGTTGACGTGCTTGCCGGAGCCGTTGATGCCCGCGAAGGGCTTCTCGTGCAGCAGGCAATTCATGCCGTGACGGCGCGCCGTGTTCTTCAGCAGCGTCATGGTGAGCTGCTGGTGGTCGGTGGCCACGTTGGCCGCTTCGAAGAAGGGTGCAATCTCGAACTGGCCTGGTGCCACTTCGTTGTGGCGGGTTTTGGCGGGAATGCCCAGCTTGTACATCTGGCGTTCCACGTCCTGCATGAACACCTGCACCCGCTGGGGGATGGCACCGAAGTAGTGATCGTCGAACTGCTGACCCTTGGCGGAAGGATGGCCGAACAGGGTACGGCCCGCCAGCAGGAGGTCGGGGCGGAGGGTCACGAAGGCGCTGTCAACAAGGAAATATTCCTGCTCAGCACCACAGCTGGAATTGACCGGGGCGACCTCCGTGTTGCCGAGCAACTTGAGCAGCCGCTGGGCTTGCTTGTTCATCGCTGCGTTGGAGCGCAACAGCGGAGTTTTCTTGTCGAGGGCTTCACCCGTCCACGACACGAACACCGTGGGGACGCAGAGGGTGATGCCGTTGGGCGTCTCCATCAGGAAGGCCGGGCTGGTGATGTCCCAGGCCGTATAACCGCGGGCTTCGAAAGTGGAGCGGATGCCGCCGTTGGGGAAGGAGGAACCATCCGGCTCGCCCTGCACCAGCACCTTGCCGGTGAATTCGCAGATGGCAGAACCATCGCTCTGGGTGGAGATGAAGCCGTCGTGCTTCTCAGCGGTGGAGTTGGTCAGCGGGTAGAACACGTGGGCGTAGTAGAGGGCTCCACGGCCCACCGCCCAGTCCTTCATGGCCTGGGCCACCACATTGGCCACGGAAACATCAAGCTTGCCGCCTTCTTTGATCGTTTTCTGAACCGATTTGAAGATATCCTTCGGCAAGGACGACTTCATTTTTGCCAGATCGAAGACGTCAGAGGCCCACAACTCCGAGAGGGGCGCAATGGGAGGAAACTCCAGCGCTGGCCGTTCCTGGATGCACTGGATGGCGGCGAGACGCTGCGAACTGGGCATGGGTAGCAGAAAAGATCCGCCCAGCATCCAACCCCTCAGCCTTGTCCGAAGGTGAATCCGTTGCTACAGATCATTTGGTGAGCACGTTCTTGGTCGTGAATTCCTCAAGGCCCGGGCTCGTTCCCAGTCGAGCGTTGAGCCGCAGCCAACCAGCAGCCAACCAGCAGGCAACTAGCAGCCAACTAGCAGCCAACCCGCAACTAACCGGCAACCAATGGCTTCTGCGGCTGGGGCCGCCCTGGTCCGGCCGCCCTTGGCTGACCACGTGATGCGACAGACTGAAACGGCATTCCGCTGCAGCGTCGATGGTTCGCTACTACCTCCTGCTGCCGGATCCGAAAGCCGGCGCCGAAGCCACGCTCGGCCGCATGCTCGACGACCGATCCGAAGCTTGCTTCGACGCCACCACCACACCCCCGGGCTGGCAGAACTGCACGAATCAGATTCAGCGCCGTCTGCACGCCCACGACAAAATCGCTGAAATCAGCCTGGAGCGCGCCCAGGCCTGGCAA
Organism: uncultured Cyanobium sp.; assembly: GCA_937919075.1. Taxonomy (GTDB): domain Bacteria; phylum Cyanobacteriota; class Cyanobacteriia; order PCC-6307; family Cyanobiaceae; genus MW101C3. Next base: position 2,811 of record CALFOF010000099.1, read on the forward strand.
CCTTCCGCCTTTGGCTGAGCCTGGCCACCACCTCCCAACCGACCCAGAGCCTGAGGCTGACGCCAGCACGGGCCAATGTCAGCGGCCGTGGGGCTGGTTCGAAACTCTCGCCCACGGCAACACTTACCGGGTGAAGCGGCTGCTGGTGTTGGCCCACCAGCGCATCAGCCTGCAGCGGCATCGCCACCGCTGTGAGCACTGGGTGGTGGTGGCCGGCAACGGTTGGCTGGAGTTGGAGGGAGAAGCAATCCCTGCCCAACCGGGGGCCACTCTGTTCATCCCCGTGGGCGCGATGCACCGACTCACAGCCGGCTCCAGCGATCTGGTGATTGTTGAGGTGCAGCGGGGCGATCGCCTCGAAGAAAGCGACATCGAGCGGTGGCAGGACGATTACGGCCGAACTTTCAGCAGCACATGAACGGGACTTAAGCCGTTCATGTGTTACATTGTGGTTTCACCCTTTAATGAAGGGCAAGGCAGGCGTGCTACAGGCCATCAAGGCCATGAGCTTCGGGTTGCTGCCGGCCTGTGTTGAAGGAACTCCTCAGGCCCCAGCCACCCACCCAGATTCGTGACCCAGCCTTCTGCTTGCGAGAGCTTCGCGTGCTCCGTTGATCCCAACGCGTCCCTCGCCGCCTCCGATTCCACCCCGACGAGCCCCCCCATCACCACCATTTCTCTCTCCGCCGACCCGATCGCCACGGATTCCCAAAAGTCCCCAGAACTAACGCTGAAAAGCGTGGATCTCACCGCGCTCGAAACCTCCGCCAGCACCACCACCGTGGTGGAAGCGATCGATGAGGTCAGCACTTTGACCGTGCCGCTGAGCACCACCGAAACTCCTGCCGAGCCGAAGAACGGCTTTGCCAGCTTCGGCTTCTCCGCGGAGTTGCTGGAGGCCGTCGAAGGCTGCGGCTACACCGAGCCTTCCCCGATTCAGAAAGCCGCCATCCCCGAGCTGCTGCTGGGCCGGGATCTGGTGGGCCAGGCGCAGACCGGCACCGGCAAGACAGCCGCCTTCGCCCTGCCCCTGCTGGCCCGCCTCGATCCAGCCCAGCGCACCCCTCAGGTGCTGGTGCTCACCCCCACGCGTGAACTGGCGCTGCAGGTAGCGGAATCCTTCAACAGCTATGCCACCAAACTCCCGCAGGTGCGGGTGCTCCCCATCTACGGCGGCGCCGATTTCCGCGATCAGATCGTGCGTCTGCGCCGTGGAGTGCAGGTGGTGGTAGGCACCCCCGGCCGGGTGATGGATCACATGCGCCAAGGCACCCTTGATCTTTCCGGCCTGCGCAGCCTCGTGCTCGACGAAGCCGATGAAATGCTGCGCATGGGCTTCATCGACGACGTGGAGTGGGTGTTGGGGCAGTTGCCCAGCGAGCGCCAGGTGATCCTGTTCTCTGCCACCATGCCGGCCGAAATTCGGCGGCTCTCAAAGAACTATCTCCGCAGCCCGGCGGAAGTGACAATCCGGCAGAAAGGGGCTGAATCCAGCTCCATTCGCCAGCGCCATCTGGTGGTGAACGGATCCCAGAAACTTGAAGCGCTCACCAGGGTTCTGGAGGCCGAAAGCAGCGAAGGTGTGATCATTTTCGCCCGCACCAAGGCGATCACCCTGGCGGTATCTGAAGCCCTTGAACAGCAGGGCCACGATGTCGCCGTCCTCAACGGCGATGTGCCGCAGGCCCAGCGTGAGCGCACCGTGGAGCGGCTGCGCAGCGGTAAGGTGAACGTGCTGGTGGCCACCGACGTGGCAGCCCGCGGCCTCGACGTCGAGCGCATCACCTTGGTGATCAACTTCGACATCCCCTTCGACAGCGAGGCCTATGTGCACCGCATCGGCCGCACCGGCCGGGCTGGTCGCAAGGGCGACGCGATCCTGTTCCTCACCCCACGGGAGCGCCGCTTCCTCTCAGGGCTTGAGCGCACCGTCGGCAAGCCGATCGATTTGATGGAGGTGCCCAGCAACGCCGATATCAACCAGAGCCGGCTCGACCGCCTGCGTCAGCGCCTCACCGCCGCCGTGCAGGAACCTGCCAGCCAGCCCCAAGAGCTGGCTCTGCTGAGCGAAATCCTCCTGCGAGTTGGCCGTGAGATCGAGGCCACTCCTGAGCAGCTGGCCCTGGCCGCGCTGCAGCTCGCTGTAGGCGAGCGCCCGCTGCTGGCCCAAGGCGAAGAAAACTGGCAACAGAGCGGCGGTCGCGACCGTGACCGCCAACGGGATGGCGATGGCCGGCGCGGCGAACGCGGCGAGCAACGGCGCCCCCTCGGCCAGGGCCGCAGTGGCGGCGGGCTTCGCGACGAAGGCAGCGCCCCCCCCGACGACCAGATGGACCGCTTCCGCATCGAAGTGGGCTGGCGTGACCGCGTCAAGCCGGGCAACATCGTCGGAGCGATCGCCAATGAGGCTGGCCTCAACGGCCGCAGCATCGGCAGGATCCAGATCTTTGACACGCACAGCGTGATCGATCTGCCGAAGGGAATGCCTGAAGATGTCTTCGCTGCTCTCGCCCGGCTGCGGGTGATGAACAAGGAGCTGCAGATCTCCCGCCACGAGGGGTAATCCCCTCGCCCCTTCCAGCCATCGCCTTGAGGCCCTCCATGCGCCAGGTCTTCGCCCTTACCTCGCTGGCTGCCCTCACGCTCTTCCCCGTTCCGGTGGAGGCCGAAGCGCTGAGCGTGTCGGCCTCCAACCAGAACGACAGCGTTACGCGGTTCTGCCTGGCGGGATTTCAAGCTGCGTTTCAGGCGGCCAGGAAAGTGCCCCCGGACGGGATGGGGGCCTTCACGTGCACTTGCTTTGTGGAGCAGGTAAAAAAAGGCTCCAGCATCCAGGGAGCCACCGACATCTGCCGGCAGCTCGCCACCTCGAAGTACCGGCTCTGAGCGTTCAGCTCCAGAGGCTGGTCACGCTCTCGGTGCAGAGCAAGCGCACTTGCTCCAGGGGCAGGTTTTCGAGCGTGGCGATCAACGTGGCCTGCACCTCACTGGACTCGGAGAGCACGAGCGACTGCAGCAGATCAAAACGGTCCTGAGGGGCGAGTTCGCCGTTTTCGCACCAGGCCAGACTCCAGGGAACAGGGGCAGACATTGGTTCGGGATCGCTGGGTGTTGGTTCCGTGACAATCAGACGGCCTCGGCCCTTTTCCTCTCTTCTTTCCTTTTCCTTCCGTTCTGCTTAACGCTTTGCCACGCCTGCCCAGGCCATGCCACCACTCGTTCCGCCCCCGTCACCATCCCCGCAAGCGCAACACCCCGCTTCCCCCGCGCTGAAGCGACTGCTGCGGGCCCTGCGGCCGCACCGCCGGCGGGTGTGGCAGGCATCGCTCTGTTCGGTGCTCAACAAAATCTTCGATCTGGCGCCCCCGGTGCTGATCGGCCTGGCGGTGGATGTGGTGGTCCGGCAGCAGACCTCCAGCCTCGCCTCGCTTGGCTTTCGCAGCGTGCCGAGCCAGCTGGCCCTGCTGGCCCTGCTCTCGTTTGTGATCTGGAGCGCTGAATCCGGCTTCGAATACCTCTACGGCGTCCTGTGGCGCAACCTCGCCCAAACGGTGCAGCACGAGCTGCGCCTCGAGGCCTATGGCCATCTGCAGCAGCTGGAGATGGCCTTCTTCGAGTCGAGCAGCAGCGGCCGGCTGATGGCGATCCTCAACGACGACATCAACCAGCTCGAGCGCTTCCTCGACCATGGCGCCAACGAGCTGCTGCAACTGGTGACCACCGTGCTGGCGGTGGGTACCGCCATGGCCGTGCTCTCCCCCAGCGTGGCGGGTGTGGCGTTTCTGCCGATCCCGGTGATCCTCTGGGGCTCTCTCAACTTCCAGAAGCGGCTGGCTCCGCGCTACCGCGAGGTGCGCGATCGGGCCGGTGATCTCAACAGCAGCCTGGCCAACAACCTTGGCGGCATGCTCACGATCAAGAGCTTCGCCGCCGAAGCCTGGGAGCTGGAGCGCCTGCGGGGCGAAAGCGAGGCCTACCGGGTCAGCAATCGCCGGGCGATCCGCCTTTCAGCCGCCTTCATCCCACTGATCCGCTTCGCGATCCTGTTCGCCTTCCTGGCGATCCTGGTGATCGGCGGTCTGCAGGCGTGGCAGGGAGCGATCGCCGTAGGGAGCTACAGCTTCCTGGTCTTCATCACCCAGCGCCTGCTCTGGCCCCTCACCACCTTGGGCCGCACCCTCGACGACTACCAACGGGCCATGGCCTCCACCACCCGGGTGCTGGATCTGCTCGAAACCCCGGTGAGCATCCCCGGCGGGTCCCGGCCGCTGCCGCTCCAGCAGGTGCAGGGCCGGCTGGAGTTCCGCGCCGTGGGCTTCGCCTACGGCGGCCGCGATCCCCTGCTGAGCGCGTTCGAACTCACCGTGCCGGCCGGCAGCACCGTGGGGATCGTGGGCGCCACGGGCTCGGGCAAAAGCACGATCGTGAAGCTGCTGCTGCGGCTTTACGAGGTGCAGGCAGGCGAAATCCTGCTCGATGGCCAGCCGATCCGCGAGCTGCGGCTTGAGGACCTGCGCCGGGCCATCGGGCTGGTGAGCCAGGAGGTGTTTCTGTTCCACGGCACCGTGGCCGAGAACATCGCCTACGGAAGCTTCGGGGCCAGCCGCACCGCCATCACCCGCGCCGCAGCCCTGGCCGAAGCCGCCGCTTTCATCGATGCCCTGCCTCAGGGCTACGACACCGTGGTGGGCGAACGGGGCCAGCGGCTTTCGGGCGGCCAGCGGCAGCGGATCGCCCTGGCCAGGGCCATTCTCAAAAATCCACCCGTGCTGATCCTCGATGAAGCCACCGCCGCGGTGGACAACGAAACCGAGGCGGCCATCCAGCGCTCCCTCGACCACATCACCGCCTCTCGCACCACATTGGTGATCGCCCACCGGCTCAGCACCGTGCGCCACGCCGATCGGATCGTGGTGATGGACCAGGGCCGCATCGTCGAGACGGGGCGCCACGAGGAGCTGATCACTCGCTCTGGTGCCTACGCCAACCTCTGGCGCGTGCAAGCCGGGCTGCGCCGCGAAGAACCGCTGCTGACCTGAAAGCAGGCTCAAAGCAAACGGCTGGCTTGAAGATGCCAGAAAGAACGCTGCTGGCCTGATGCAACTTCGGCGAAGCCGCAGGACCACAAGAGAGGGAAGTGTTCGGCCTCGCTGGAACCGCCACGACGGGGCCGGCGGAGATGTTGCAGCATGGACAAATCATTCAGGGCCCCCTGCTACCCCCTGACGATGGCGCAGAGCTCCGGTCCCCACGAACTGCCACCGGCGTCCCAGACGGAGCTGCTGGAGCTGCCGCTCGACCGCCTCCAGCCCACCCAGCTCTGCCTCGGTCTGGCGGAAGTGCGGGCCCGGGCTTGTGATTTCCGCCTTGAATCCCCTGCCAGCCGCCGCCGTTACCTGCGCAGCCGTCCGGTGCCGGTGGCGGTCAGCAGCGCCGGAGAGCACTGGATGATCGACCGCCATCACCGCTTGCGGGCCCTGCTCGACGTCGACCCGGGCGTGAGCGTGTACTGCGCCGTGGTGCTGCGGCTGGAGGGCGCCAGCCGTGCCCACTGCCTCGAAGAGCTCAACCGCCGCGGTTGGCTGTATCTGCACGATGGCGAGGGGCGCGGCCCTCACCCACCGGAGCGCTTGCCGAGGCGCTTGGAGGCGCTCGGCGACGACCCCTACCGCAGCCTGGTCTGGAAGCTCAAGCAGGAGGGGCTGATCCGCGCCCAACCAACCCTGCCCTTCCATGAGTTTCGCTGGGGCGCCTGGCTCCGGCAACAACCGCTGCCGCCATTCAGTTCGATCGAGCTGGATCCGGCGCTGCCGGCGGCGCGCGAACTGGTGCGCCAACGCCGCGATCAGGGCCGCTGAGGTCACCAGCTCAGGAACTGACTCACCCCGCTGACCCTGGGGTGGAAATCCGCCGTGAGGATGAAATAAGGTTTCAATATGAAGACATCGGCAGCGAAGCGCCAGAGATCCGCATCGGTTCCTTCGGCGCCTGCAGCCGGAGGCCATAGCTCTCCACCGCCCAAGCGACGTTCCGGCGGCCTCGGGCCGATCCTGATCGCCGTCCTGTTCGGGCTCGGCGGCGGGTTGGCCCTGGCGGTGCCGTTGGCCGATCTGATCAAGGGCAACACCACCGTGAAGCTGGAAGGCTTCCGCAATCCATTCGGCAGCTGGGTTGACACCGACCGCGATCTGCTGGTGCTTGGATCTGATCTGGGCGGTGGCAACACCGATGTGATCTTTACCCTGCGGGTGGAGAACGGCAAAACCCAGATCACCCAGGTGCCGCGCGACACCTACATCGATTCCGCTCGCTTCGGCCCGATCAAGGCCAACGCCCTTTTCGCCTACGGCGGCATTGAGGCCGTGAAGGAGGAGCTTTCCGAGCGCCTCGGCCGGCCGATCGGCCACCACATCAGGGTGAACCTCAGTGCAATCCGCCGCATGGGCGATGTGCTCGGTGGCGTCGAAGTGGATGTGCCGAAGCGCATGTACTACGTGGACAACAGCCAGGGCCTTTACATCGACCTGCAGCCTGGCCTGCAGACGCTTAAGGGCCGCGATCTGGAAGGCTTTCTGCGCTGGCGGCACGATGAGAACGCGGACATCGGCCGCATCGAGCGGCAGCAGCTGGTGCTGGCGGCGGTGTTCCGCAAGTTGATCCGGCCGGACAATCTCATGCGCCTGCCCACCCTGCTCACTGCCGCTGGGGAAGACGTCACGACCGATCTGGGACCCATGGAAATCGGTGGCCTGATCACCGCCATGGCCTCCACCCAGCTCAGCACCGAGCGGCTCGGTGGCCGGCCGTTCGATCGCAACGGCATCAGCTACTGGGAGGCCGACTGGCCCAGCACCGCCAGCACCTCCCCGGAGCCGGCCGACAACGGCCGCTACCGCTTCCTCTTCTGAGCCATCGCTGCCCTCTTCTGAGCCACCGCATCAGGGCTGGAACCAGCGGCCATGGACGGGGCCAGTACCGTGCCGGCATTGCGCCGCAGCGCTGCCATGGCCTCACTCTCCCCCCTGCTTCAGCAGAGCCTGCGCCTTGGCCTGGCCAGCCTGATCACCGCCGCGGTCGCGCTCTGGAGCGATCGGATCGCGTTCGTGTGGTACCCGCTGCTGGCC